>NZ_BAAAKW010000019.1:0-10334 GCF_039527955.1 Rhodoglobus aureus
ACAGAAAGGCTAACCCGCCGCGACCAACGGCAACCCAGAAAACCCTACCCGGGGTGGGGCCGAATCAAACGACAAACCCGGGGCCAAATCAACTTGCTATTCCCATTCTCGGGCTTGCAGTCGCCGCCGGGCTCGCATCGAGTCTCGTTGCGTGCGCACCACAGGACTCTGGGAACAGCAGCACGAATCTCAGCTTCTGGCAGTATTATGGTGACTCTGACTCGCCGAATGGCGTGGCATTGCAAGCATTCATTGACAACTTCGAGGCCGAGAACGCGGACGTGTCGGTCGACATCCGTTTTATCCCGTTCGGTGACTTCAACCGCACACTTATCCAATCCGCGGTAAGTGGTGACCTTCCAGATGTTGCACTCATCAACGCGTTCGACACTGCGTCGATGGCAGATGCCGGGGTCACGCTCGACCTGAGCGATCGCGTTTCAGAGTGGGGAGAGCAGGACGCGTACTTCCCGACCAGCTGGGAGACCGCGCAAGTCGGAGACGCCACTTACGGCATCCCGCACCTTGCCGACGCCTATGCCGTCTACTACAACACCGAACTCTTGGACGCCGCAGGGCTCACCCCGCCCACGACCTGGGACGAGATGGAAGCGACGGCTGCTGCGCTCGCTGTCGACGACCGAACCGGTCTCGCACTTAGCGGCATCGAGGGAGCCGAGGGAGCAACGGGTCTTGTTATCCGCACGCTTGCCGAGGGCGGAACCCTTGAGAAGTTTGACAGTCCCGAAGGCACGATCGCGCTGGACTCCTTCCAGACGATGGTCGACTCAGGTGCACTCTCTCCTGGCTTCCTCACCTGGATTGAGGACGACGTCATGAACCAATTCGCGACCGGCCAATCCGCGATGATGATCAACTCCGCGAGCTACATCAGCGTGCTCAACAACGACTATCCAGACCTTGACTGGGATGTTGCACTCCTTCCGGAAGGCTCAGAGTCTCGGTCGACGTTCCTGTCGGCAGAGAACCTGTCGATCAGCTTGACGAGTGAGCACGCCGACGAGGCGTGGGACCTCATCACATTCATGCAGCGCCCCGAGGAACTCGAGGTGTACCTGCCCGCTCGTAACAAGCTTGCGGCACGGAACGATGTTCCCGATGCGTCTGGCGATCCCGTACGTGCGACCTTCGCGGAGCAGCTCAACAGTGCGTGGGCCCCTGAGGGCAAGCTTGCTGCGGGCTCGAATGAGATATTCACCTTCGTCCAGCAGTCATTGCAGGCGAAGATCAGTGGAACCTCGACTGCAGACGCTTTAGCGGCGGCACAAGCATCGATCGATGAAACGCTCGCAAAATAAACATGGCGTTGAATACGCTTAAACGTCGTCCAGGTACTGTCGCTTCAAAAGCGGCGGTACCTGGACGACGGCGCGTGTCGAAGGACATCTGGTTTCTACTTCCCGCGGTCGTCTTCGTCCTCGCGACCGTTGCGTATCCGCTGGTGTACAACGTCGGACAAAGCTTCTTCGACGTGGGTATCAAGGAGATAGTCCAGGGCGGTGCCGACTTCGTTGGATTCGACAACTACTCCGACCAGTTCGCTCGCGACGCGTTCTGGCGTGCGACCGGAATTTCGGTTCTCTACACGAGCGCCTCGGTTATCCTCACGTTGCTCGTAGGCCTCGGACTCGCCCTTCTCTTCAACGCCGACTTCCCGGGACGCAATCTCTTGCGCGCTTTTGTGCTCGCCGCGTGGATTCTGCCGACAGTCGTCAGCGCCAACCTCTGGCGATTCATCCTCGACGGCACGTACGGACTCTTCAACGCGATCCTGCAGTCCGTCGGACTCATTGACGACGACGTCTTCTGGCTCGGTGATCCGTTCACTGCGCTAATCGGTGTGACTGCTGCAACCTCTTGGAGCTTCGCACCATTCGCGATGATCCTGCTGCTCGCGGGGCTCCAATCGATCTCTCCAACTCTCTACGAAGCCGCACTGATCGACGGGGCCTCCGCCTGGCAGCAGTTCTGGCGCGTCACCCTTCCGATACTGCGACCGGTCGTGCTCACCACGGCTCTGATTTGCTTCATCTACACCTTCAAGACCTTTGACACCGTGTTCCTTATGACCGGCGGAGGCCCGGGTGGCGCCACCACGATTCTGCCCATTTACGCCTACGACCAAGCATTCACGTTCTACGACTTCGGAAAGGCAGCGGTCGCGACGACCGTGCTGCTGATTATTCCGATCATGCTGTCGATTCCGTACTTCCGCTCCCTCCGAAAGGAGGACCGCTCATGAATCGTCTAAAAATGGTGGGCCGCCGTCGGATGGTGCCTGCAGCCTTGGCGACGGTTGTCTTCCTTATTCCGGTGTACTGGATGCTCATCACTTCGTTGAAGCAACGTGAAGACGTTTTTTCCCGGCCACCGAGCCTCATTCCGCTCCCTCCGACGTTGGATTCGTATATCGCCGCGTTCGCGGATGCGAGCTTGACGCGCGCACTGCTCAACACGCTCATCATCGCGGTCGGCACGACGATTATCACGCTGGTCGTCGCGCTTCCGGCCTCATACGGTCTCGCGCGTCTGAATATCCCTTTCCTGCCGGCAATTCTTATGTTGTTCCTAGTTGTGCAGATGGTCCCGTCGGTCAACCTCGCCCTGCCGCTGTTTGCACTCTTCAGCAGCGCAGGACTGGTCAACACCTTTGCAGGGCTCATCATCGCTAATGCTTCGCTCGCGATTCCGCTCGCTATCACCATTATGCGTCCTTACTTCCTTGCGGTTCCTAACGACGTGATCGAGGCGGCCAAGACGGATGGGTGTAACAACTTCACGGCATTTTTGCGGATCGCCCTGCCCGTCAGTTCGCCCGGCATCGTGACCGTCGGTGTTATTACGTTCTTGGGTGCCTGGGGCGAGTTCGTGTTCGGACTGGCTCTCGCGACGAGGGAGGATCTTCAGCCAGTCACGGTCGTGATCGCTGGCCTCACTAACGAGTTCGGCATCCGCTGGAACGATCTCATGGCGGCATCGACGATCATCGCGCTGCCTGTGATTATTGCGTTTATTTTTTTGCAGCGTTACATCGTCGCGGGACTCACTGAGGGTGCGACGAAGTCGTAACCCCCAGCGACAGCTTCACTTGCTCTCCACACAAAGCACCATCGAAAGGAATATGATGACCGCACGCCTCGAAATCTGGGCAGCGACCCCCACCCCGTTCACCCCTTCGGGCGAGCTCGACTTAGGACCGGTCGCGGCCCAAGCTACCCATCTGCAGACGGACGGTGTGTTTGGCGCCTTTGTGGGCGGCACCACAGGCGAGTTCGCGTCCCTCTCCGTTGACGAACGCAAGGCGCTCGCCGAGCGGTGGCGTGACATCCGACCGGAGGGATTCGGGTTCGGGCTGCAGGTCGGACACACGGAGCTCGCCCGCGCGCAGGAACTCGCAGCGCACGCGGAGGCCAGCGGTGCCGATATGATCGCCGCGGTCGCGCCCTATTACGGGGAGACTCCGAGCGTCGATCGCGTTACGTCCTTCCTTGCGGATGTAGCTGCTGCAGCCCCCAACACCCCATTTTGCTTCTACCACATCCCCAGCATGACCGGCTCGACTCATCGACCGAGTGCCATCGTCGCCTCCGCCGTCGGAAAGATTCCCACGCTGAACGCCGTGAAATTCACTGATGAGGACCTCATGGAATTCGATTTCACGCGCCGAGCCGCGCCGTCAGTGCGTGTGTTCTTTGGTCGCGATGAGTTGTTGCCCGCTGCTCTCGCATTCGGTGCCGATGGTGTGATCGGGAGCCTCTTCAATGGTCTTGGTTCCGTTGCAGTGCGTGTTCACGAGGCGTTCACAGCGGGGCGCACGGCAGAAGCTTTTGCCCTCCACGAACCATTCCGGGCCATCGCAGATGTCGCCGGAGCACACGGCGGCCTCGGATTCATAAAGCAGCTGATGAACGAGCTCAGCCCCCACGCGGGTGATCCTCGCCTCCC
Organism: Rhodoglobus aureus; assembly: GCF_039527955.1. NCBI lineage: Bacteria > Bacillati > Actinomycetota > Actinomycetes > Micrococcales > Microbacteriaceae > Rhodoglobus > Rhodoglobus aureus. Next base: position 3,967 of record NZ_BAAAKW010000019.1, read on the forward strand.
GTGGGGCCCCCTCGGCGCAGAAGACCGGCGCGCGGCTAGAGAACTTGCCGCTCGCCTTCGTCCCGCCATCGAGGAGGCTCGCGCCCTGCTCTTGGGTGAGGTGCGGGGTTGACTCGTGCAATTAGCGTCGCGATAGTCGCAGGTCTCGACGACGCGGCCACGCAGCTGTGCAATCGAGAACTCGCAACCGACGACGTGTTGTGGCATGCGGGATCTGAGTGGGATCCCGCCCTCGCGGAATGCGAGGTGATCTTCGGTAACATTCCGGTGAATTGGGTGCCGAGCCTCACCGCCCTTCGCTGGCTGCAGCTTGAATCAATCGGTTTCGAAAATTACGCTACGGTCACGCCGGAGCTGCGGGCAAGGTCTATTGAGGTCACGAATCTTCGCGGCCTATTTTCGCAACCGGTGGCAGAAACCGCGCTTGCGGGCATTTTGGCGCTCCTGAGGGGCATCGACCAACTCGTTGCCGCGACCGCCGAGCAGCGCTGGGCGACGCCGGAAATTCGGCCAGGAACCGAGCTGTTGTCCGGTCGTCGGGTGGTCGTCCTTGGCACCGGTTCGATCGGTGCCAAGCTTCGCCGGCTATTTGAGGCGTTCGATTGCACGGTCGTCAGCTATGCCCGCGAATCTCCAACTGCTGAGCTTCATACCCTTGCAGAGCTCGATGCGGCTCTAGCTACCGCGAGCATTGTCGCAAGCTGTCTGCCGGGCACACAGCAGACGGTCCGGATATTCGACCGCGAGCGCCTCGCGCTCCTCGGGGATCGCACGATCCTCGTCAATGTGGGGCGCGGCTCCGCCGTTGATGAAGCTGCGCTCTGCTCCTCGCTGGCAAAAAACGCTCTGGGAGGTGCCGTACTTGACGTCACGGAACAGGAGCCGCTGGATGCGGATAGCCCGCTTTGGCTGGCGCCGCGTACCATCCTCACACAGCATACAGGGGGTGGCTACCGCGATGAACTTCGCGATAAGGCACGTCGGTTCCTCGACAACTTGGCTGAGTGGCGTGTGGGAAAACCACTGGCGAACACCGTGAACTGGGAGGCAGGATACTAATGGGATGCGAGGTCTGTGCGACTCGGCCTTCAACAGTTGAGACCGCGATTGGCGAGAGCTGGTTCGTCTCGATTCCCGCCGGTGACGCTCCGCTCACGGGCTGGATCACCCTCGCGACGCGCGAGCACCGGGAGACGCTCGATGAGCTTTCCGCCGATGAGGCGGCGAGCCTAGGTCCGCTCTTGCGCTCCCTGACCTCGGCGATCCGTGCCGAGACAGGGGCCGAGCGCACCTATGCCGCGAACTGGGCGGAAGGCACCCGCCATGTGCACTTCCACATCGTCCCGCGGCTAGCTGGGCTGGAACCTTCGCGGCTCGGTGCCGCTGTGTTCGCGCTGGCTAGTGACGACATATTGCACCCGCCGATCGCGGAACAGGAGCGTTTGCTTGCGTCGCTGGTAGCCGCTGTCGCCCGCGATCGAAACAGAGGACTATTATGAGTCCCTCCATAGTCATCGCCGTGGATCAGTTCCACGATGAGCACATGGATAGGGTCGAAGCAGCGGCCAAAGGGTGGGCGCATACGTTGCGTCTTCCGGAGAGTGCGAGCGAGTGCGAATGGGAAGTCGCCCTTGCGGACGCGATGGCCGTCGCGGGGTGGCCATCTCCGCACCTACTGGGAACGAGTGGCGTGCGTCTCGTCGTTTGCGGCAGCGCCGGGTTCAACGCCTATCTCGGTCACGGGATCGAACGCGATGAGGAACTCGCGTTTTGCAATTCACGCGGCACTACTAGCACCCCGGTCGCAGAGCACACAATCGCGCAGCTCATGTTGCTCGCGAGGAAATTGCCCCAGCATCTCAAGCAGGCTGAAACTCACGACTTCCTGCGTCTCGATCCCGATGCGTACGATGAAATCACTGGGACGACGGCGGTGATCGTCGGGCTCGGCGACATCGGCGCGGCACTCGCCGATAGGTGTCTTGGTCTGGGAATGCATGTAATCGGCGTGCGCCGCACTCCCGATGCGCTTGCCGGGTATCTTGTGGTGGGCCGGGTTGACCTCGACGAGGCTGTGCGGAAGGCCGATCATTTGTTCCTCACCCTTCCGGGTGGATCGGAAACCGTGCGAATCGTCGATGCCAGAGTCATCTCGTCGCTCAAGTCCACGGCATACCTCTACAACTTCTCTCGCGGTACTGTGATCGATGATGCTGCGCTGCTGCGCTGCTGGCGGCAGTGCGGGAGGGCAAGATCGCGGGCGTGGCACTCGATGTTTTCGAACAGGAGCCCCTTCCTGTCGATAGCCCATGGTAGGGGTGGAACGGGCTCTTATCACGCCTCACGTCGCGGGACTCTCTCGACGCTTTCCCGACCGCCTCACCGAACTGGTGGTTTCCAACATCGGTGCTGCTCGGGCGGGAGGCAAGTACATCAACCAGGTAGACCTCAGAACCAGAGCATTCAAATGAAGATCACGCAAGTAGGCGTGCGCAGGTTGGCCATTGACAGTGCGCCTTGGTACGGCAAAAGCACACCGGCGGGCGAACAAAAGTCTTTCCAGTTTCCGTTGTTGGAGATCACTTCCGACTCCGGCATTTCAGGGTACTCGACCGGCTATTGCCCACTCGGGCAGGGCCGTGGCGCCGCCCAACAACTCATTGATGTGTACTCCCGAGTGCTCATCGGCCGAGACCCGACCGGCATCGAGGCCATATGGCAGGACATGCGACGGATGAACCGACACCTCTACGCCTTGAGCGACGCTTCCACGGGGCAGATCGATGTCGCGCTCTGGGACCTCAAGGGTAAGGCGCTTGGGAGTTCCATTGGCACACTTCTGGGGAGAACCCGCGATTCAGTGGGCGCTTACGGAACCGGATCCTACTTCCTCGAATCTCCCGAAGAAACGGCACGTGAGGCGCTGCTGATTCGGGATCGAGGCTATTCCGGCGCCAAGTTCAACATGTTTCAGGGGCCCGCAATCGACATCCCAAAACTGGAAGCGGCACGGGACGCAGTTGGCCCCGATTTCTCCCTCATGCTCGACGCTTCCAACCACCTAAGCTATGCCGATGCCCTCACTACCGGACGCGCGCTGGGCCGCCTCGACTTCGATTGGTTCGAAGAGCCACTCTATGATCGTCAGCTTGGCCAATTGCTCGAGCTGCGCAAGGCACTCGATGTGCCAATTCTTGGCGCAGAGACCGTCAGTCTCATGGAACTGGCCGATGCTATGACGAGATCCACCTTCGACCTCGTACGAGGAGATGTGTATATCAAAGCTGGAGTGACAGGGCTTGTGAAAGCGATTGGCATGACGGACCTCTTAGGTGTGGGCCTTGAGATTCACGCATGTGCGTCTCCGCTGCTCGATATCGCGAACCTTCATGTCGCGTGCGCGACCGCAACAACAGACCGATTGGAAGTGCACCACGAGATGTTCCGCTTCGGAGTATTAGACAATCCGATGGTCCTCGACTCCGAGGGCCGCCTGACGTGCCCCGACGGCCCTGGGCTGGGTGTCGAAATGGGTTGGGACTGGATCGATGACCACACGGTCGAACTCGTGATTGCGGACCCACTCGCATGAGCGCAACCACAATCACGCGAGTGCGATCGGTGCTCCTGAGTGCGCCCTACGGCGACCCTATCTCGAGTGCTGAGAATCGACTTCACCTGCCGAGGGGACTTCGCACCTGTGGTTTAGTCGAAATAACCCTCTCCGACGGTACAGTCGGTTTGGGGGAGGGATACCTTGCCGTGTTCGCACCGCGGGTATTCGAGTCGATTGTGGCGCTATTGGAGCCTCTGCTACTGGGTCGGGATGCTCGCGATATCACCGCACGCTTTCATGACATAGTCACGGCGACTGGTTATTGGAGTGTCCAGGGAGCCGCAAGGCACGTCATCAGCGCGGTTGAGATCGCGCTACAGGATTGCAACGCACGGCTGGCTGGTCTACCCCTCTATGCGTTTCTCGGTGCACCCGAGCGGCGCGCCCTCGAGGTTTACGCCAGTGGCGGTGACAGCGTGGATCCCGCCGCGATGAAGCGCGAGCTAGACAGCGTTGCCCAGTTGGGAATCACGACGTTTAAGATTCGTGGAAGGGCACACCAAGCAGACAAAGTCACGTGGACGCAGCGCGCCGGCAAGGGTGCCGGGATCAAGGTGGCTGTTGATATGACGCAAAACCTCGTCGCGCCGTCACATACCCCCGAGGAAGTGCTCCGGTTTCTCAGTGACGTTAGTGAGGGTTCGGGTGACGCGCCGGTCTTTCTCGAGGAGGTGCTCGGGCCCGATCGCATCACCGAGTTGCCAGCGCTACGCGCGTTGTCGAGCGTCCCCATCGCGGGTGGCGAGATTGTAACGACCGAAGTGGAACTTATTGAACGTATCCGAATAGGCTCCTATGATCTCGCGCAACCGGATGCGACTGTAATAGGCGGTATCCAGCCCGTGCTCGACGTTTTTGCGGCGGCGCGACAAGCAAAAGATGTCAGCGTTTACGTGCACTGCTGGGGTGGAGGCGTGGGCGTGCTCGCGAATTACCATGCATCGCTCGCAGGGGGAGGCACGACCGTCGAATGGCCGCTGCCCTCGTATCCGCTGCGCGCAGCGCTCCTCGAAGGGGCACTTGAAATTGATGGAGGGCTAGCCACAGTCTCGGCGGCACCTGGGCTGGGTATTGTCCTGTCGGCCGACATCGAGCGAGAATTTCCGTTTCGCGAAGACGCAGTCTATGACTGCCTCGTTGATCCGGTGCGCATCCCGGCGGCAGCGGACTGGAGATAGGCGCAACCAACCATGCGATTAGTGTCAGACCTCCGACATTGAGGAGGAAACAACTCGAATTGTTCTGCGGCTTCTCCCAAATGGACTCCTAACGCCAACTGAAGATAGTGCCGTGCCCGTCTGCTCAGATGATGCCTAAGTCGCCGCGTCATTGTCGAAATTATCACTTCGACATTACCGGATTTGATGCGGGCAACTGTGTTCACCACTCCCAGGGACGTCACCGCGGGCCCTCACCTGATGTAGTTTTGGGCTCTTTACGCAAGCGTGATTGTGCCAGATTCGAAAAGTAAGGAGACCGTGCTCGAAGTTTGCTCGCTTCATGCAGCCGGGCTCACGCCTATAAATAGCTGCAACTAAATCTATTTGTATGCCAAATTAAGCACATGTCATCCACGGGTCTGCCGATGCGCGCGTTCTCCTAATCTGAGGCGAGCCGCGAGGGGATCGACTTGCGTCAGCTCTATCGGTTGCTTGACGGGCAGCAGATTGAGCGCATCAGCCGTGGGCTGTATCGGCATACCGACCTCCCGGTAGCTGGTATTGATCTGATGGAGATTGTAGGAAGGCGTGCTGATGCGACTAACGGTTTAGAGTCGGCTCTTGCACGCTTCGAGTTGATCGATGCAGTTCCAACTCGCACCGACATTGCGATCCCTCGAGGCCAGAGGCCTGCGAAGACTCAGGCCGTGGTTGATTGGCACCTGTTCGACCGTGCCACGTTCCAGATCGGGCGCACTCTGCTCGCGACAGGGAGCGCTGGTCAGAGCATAGGATTCTATTCGGCGGAACGTTCGATCGTCGACGCGTTCAGGCTGCGCGGCACTGTCGCATGCGAGACCGGTATCGAGGCGCTGCGCAATTGGTCGAAGCTCCCAGCATCCCGGCCCGCCAAGCTGTTCGCCATTGCGCAGCCCCTGCCGCGAGCGGTCGGCCTCCTACGAACCGCCCGGTAGATACTGACATGGCCCCGGAGCAGACCTCCACTACGGTGCAACGTATCGCCCGGCAACAGGGCCTCGCGCTGTGCGAAGTCCGTCGTCGAAGACATATCACCTTGGCCGCCCTAAGGATCAGCTCACTGAGGTGTCCACATTCCTGGACCCAGTCTTCGTGAACGCAGTCGATCCTGCGGCAGCGTGGGACCCAACGTCGAAGACCTGGATCTAAGGCCGCGTTTTCTCTTTCCCTGATTCCACCGATGTAGTGGAGACAGGGCCCGTTACCGAGCAATAATCAGATTAACCGTGCCCACATTTCACCCACACTTGGGGAGCATCGTGGTCAACTCGCGGCATCGGAGTCGCGCCCAGTCACCAGTGTTTTGCAGCGATTTTCTGCACTTCTGCATAGTTCTGCGGGAATGGTTTTCGACTACGGATCAATAGGCCGGGGGTTCAAATCCCTCCGGGCGCACCAAATAAAACAGGTCTGACCAGCACTTTCTCGTGGAGTGCGGTCGGGCTTGTTTGTTATGTATCAGGACATCTCTGACGGTTCTGCATCAATAGAGCTCTGACCTTTCAGCGGTCTTTGGTCCTGACACTTCCCGTCATTGTTTGAGGCATGAGTCG
>NZ_BAAAKW010000020.1:0-83519 GCF_039527955.1 Rhodoglobus aureus
ATCATCAAATGTCGGTATTGTGCGGTCAAGGAAGTGCAACCCTTCTCGGAGTGATCTCAATAACCACAACTTAGAAGGTGTTGCACTTCCGCTTAGAACCCGGGGCGGGCGATAGTCATTTAGCGCCTAAACTCACTCCGCGGTCGAGGAACGTGTCTGACTAAACCGAACGGAAAGCCGCAACAGCGTTGTGTCCACCGAAGCCGAACGAGTTGCTGATTGCGAGCTGCGGGCCTGAGCCGAGGTCGCGGGGCGACGTGACGACATCCAGCGGGATCGCGGGATCCTGTTCGGTGAGGTTGATCGTCGGGGGAGCTGTGCGATGGTGGAGAGCCAGCACCGTAAAGATCGCCTCGAGTGCGCCCGTGCCGCCCAGCAGGTGGCCTGTAGCGCCCTTTGTGGCCGAGACGGGAATGTTCGGCAGGTGATCGCCAAAAGTGCGCAAGAGCGCCTTGTACTCGGCGATATCGCCAACGGGCGTGCTCGTGGCGTGAGCATTGATGTGGGTGACCTGGTCAGGAGTTGCCCCCGCGACCTCAAGAGCGTCGAGAACGGCACGAGCCGCGCCGGTTCCCTCTGGGTCGGGTGCAGTGAGGTGGAACGAGTCACTCGTTACAGCGCCACCGGCCAGCTCAGCGTAGATACGTGCGCCGCGGGCAAGAGCGTGCTCCTCAGTCTCGAGGATGAGCGTTGCGGCACCTTCACCGAGCACGAAGCCGTCGCGAGAAATGTCATAGGGGCGAGAAGCGGATGCCGGATCGTCGTTGCGCTTCGACAGCGCCTGCATTGACGCGAAGGCAGCGATCGGAAGCGGGTGGACCACAGCTTCAGTACCACCGGCGATGACGACATCCGCGAGTCCTGCTTGCAAGTGGGCGTAGGCGTTGGCGAGTGCTTCGGTGCTGGATGCGCACGCGGAAACATCGGTGCGAGCGTAGGCACGCGACGGGATAGCCATGCTGATTGCGGCAGCGGCAGCGTTCGGCATGAGCATGGGGATCGTCATCGGCAAAACGCGACGCGGCCCCTTTTCACGCAGGGTGTCCCAGGCGTCGAGCAGAGTCCAGAGGCCACCGATACCAGTGGAGTAGTCAACACCAATGCGCTCGGGGTCGATGTCGGGCGAACCCGCATCAGCCCAAGCTTCACGGGCGGAAATCAGTGCGAATTGGCTTGAGGGGTCGAGTCGCTTGTACTCAACACGCTCCAAAACCTCTTCGGGGCGAACCTTTGCCTGTGCGGCAAAGGTCACGGGGAGAGAGTGCTCGGCAACCCAGTCTTGTTCAAGCGATCGAGCACCAGATTCGCCGGCAAGGAGGGCGTTCCACGACTCAGTCGCGGTTCCGCCGAGCGGCGTGGTGGCACCGATGCCAGTTACTACGATCTTCTTGGTCATTTCACGTTCCTTTTGAATACACGGCTAACGGAGTCCACGTGGTGATGCGCATCAACGTGGTGCTGCGCGGAGGGCAGCCGCTGTGGTGGCGGCTGGCCGTCCGCGTGTAGCTAGTACTAGCCCTGAGCGTTGGTGATGAAGCTCACAGCGTCACCGACGGTCTTGAGGTTCTTTACCTCTTCGTCGGGGATTTTTACGTCGAACTTCTCTTCGGCGTTAACGACAATCGTCATCATCGAAATCGAGTCGATGTCGAGGTCGTCGGTGAACGACTTGCCCATCTCAACAGTGTCGGTCGCAATGCCGGTCTCGTCGTTGATGAGCTCAGCCAGTCCGGCCATTACTTCTTCGGTGGACAGTGCCATATTTTTCTCCTTGGGATGTGAATTGACCGTTAGCCAGTGTAGGCCAGCGGCCACGTTTCGCGGTGGTACTAAGGCAGAACGATTACTTGCGCGCCGAATACGAGACCAGCGCCGAAGCCAATCTGCAGTGCGAGGCCGCCGCTAAGCTCGGGGTTTTCTTCGAGCAAACGGTGAGTTGCCAGTGGGATCGACGCGGCCGACGTGTTGCCGGTGTCGGCAATGTCGCGCGCAATAACGACTGACTCGGGGAGCTTCAGTTGCTTAGCGAATTCGTCGATAATGCGCATGTTGGCCTGGTGGGGGATGAAGGCGGCGAGGTCCTCTGCGGTGATGCCTGCGACATCCAAGGCTTCTTTCGCAACCTTTGCCATGTCCCAGACAGCCCAACGAAACACTGTCTGGCCCTCTTGACGCAAGGTGGGCCAGGCGGCGTCACCCTCGCGGAAATCAACGAGAGTCGCGTTCATCTTGATCGCGTCAGCTTTGGAACCATCTGAGCCCCATACCGGTGCCGAAATACCGGGAGTATCGCTTGGACCAATGATTACCGCACCGGCGCCATCGCCAAGCAGGAATGAAATGCTGCGATCCGTGGGGTCGACGACGTCGGAAAGCTTTTCGGCACCGATCACGAGCGCGTACTTTGCTGCACCGCTGCGGATGAGGGCGTCAGCCTGAGTAACGGCGTAGCTGAATCCGGCGCAGGCAGCGTTCATGTCATAAGCGGCAGCGGGGTTCGCGCCAACGCGGTCAGCGACGACCGCAGAAATTGAGGGCGACTGCTGCACGTTGCTAATGGTCGCAACGATGACGACGCCGATCTCAGCCGGGTCGATGCCCGCCTTTTCGATGGCTTCGCGGGCAGCATCAGTTGCCAGGTCGAGCGCGAGGATGCCCGGCGATGCGCGACGGCGAGTGATCATGCCGGTGCGCTGCTGAATCCACTCATCGCTCGAGTCGATTGCTTCGACGAGCTGATTATTGTCAACGATCAAGTCGCCGCGAGCCGCCCCGTAGCTGTAAATCTTGGTGAACTGTGACCCGACAGACTGGGTGAGGGTGGGTGCGGTCATGCGTTGGCCTCCATCAGGTCAAATGCTGCTGATAAGTCTTCTGGTGTCTTGACCGCGACCGCCGGGATGCCCCGGAGTCCACGCTTCGCGAGACCAACTAACGCGCCTGCAGGCGCAAGTTCAATAATTCCAGTGACGCCGGCATCCGCCAAGGAATTCATGGTGCGATCCCAGCGAACCGGCGACGACACTTGGCCGACGAGGAGGTCAACGAAGTGTGATCCGCTTTCAATCAACGAACCGTCGCGGTTTGTGTAAATAGGCAGCGTTGGATCGTTCGTTGTGAGGCCGGCAGCAACAGTTTCGAGGTGCGCAACAGCGGGCTGCATGTAGCGGGTGTGGAATGCGCCAGCGACCTGCAACGGAATGACGCGAGTGCCCTTGAGCGGCTCTTCTGAGAGCTTTGCGAGCGCGTCTAGAGCTCCAGCGACCACAATTTGTCCGCCGCCGTTGAAGTTTGCTGGCTGCAAACCGAGTTCTGCGAGCCGTTCGAGCAGCGCGACCTCATCGCCACCGATGACTGCGGACATGCCTGTCGACTCCAACGCAGCCGCAGAAGCCATTGCGGAGCCACGCTCAACCACAAAACGCATCGCGTCGCTCTCCGAGAGGATCCCGGATGCTGCGGCAGCAGTGATCTCTCCGACAGAGTGGCCGGCGACCGCACCGATGTGCTTGCGTCGGTCACCCGCAGTAAGCGCACTCAACGTGAGCAGACCCGCGGCGACAATCAATGGTTGGGCCACTGCGGTGTCGCGAATCGTGTCAGCGTCCGACGTCGTGCCGTGGGCGATCAGGTCGATGCCTGCCGCCTCAGAAATCGCACCGAGCTGATCGCGCAGTGCAGGGTCCTCAAGCCATGGCTCGAGAAATCCGGGGGTCTGCGAGCCCTGACCGGGCGCTACTACAACAATCACTTAGCTAGTCTGCCAATCTTTTATCGGAACCGCTTGGATGACCCCGCCAAACTTTCGGGGGATCGTTGTGTGCCTTCGCCAAAAGTGGGGAATCCTAAGCGGAGCGGCCGGACTCTGGATCAGCAATTGAGCCGACGATGAGAGCAGCTTGCAAGATAAGCGCCTCGCGAGCGCCAGTGGCATCCCATCCGATGACCTCGCTGACACGCTTCAAGCGATACCGCACCGTGTTCGGGTGCACGAAAAGCTCACGAGCAGTCGCCTCGAGCGAACGCCCATTGTCGAGGTAGCACCAGAGCGTGGTCAGAAGATCGGTGGAATGGGCTTGCAACGGCTTATAGATTTTGTTGATGAGAGTTGAGCGTGCAAGCGGGTCGCCCGCGAAGGCGCGCTCCGGCAGCAGATCGTTGGCCATCGTTGGTCGTGGTGCATTGCGCCACGAGCGCGCAACAGCGAATCCCGCTAGCGCAGCCTTGGCGCTCTTCGACGCATCAACCAAACTAGGCACCTCTGGCCCCAGCACAAGATGACCGCTGCCAAACCCCGGCTCAAGCTGTTCCGCGATCGTAATGAACGGGAGAGGCTCAGACCCTTCAGCTTTCTCAGAACGGGGAGCTGCACGACCGATTACCAAAACAAGGCGACTGCCCTGCACGCCAATGAGCACGTCGGCGTCGAGGTGACGGGCAGTACGCCGTAATTGGTCGACATCGAGCTGCCGTGGGGCAGTGCCCACCAACACACAGACCTCACCATGGCCGTTCCAGCCGAGGGCCGCAATGCGACTGGGGAGTTCGTTGTCGTACTCGCCGCTCAGAATCGAGTCGACCACGAGAGCTTCCAGACGGGCATCCCACAGTCCGCGAGCCTCAGCGGCGCGAGCGTACACATCTGCTGAAGCAAAGGCGATTTCGCGTGAGTACAACAGAATTGCTTCTCGCAAGACATCGTCGTCGGCTTTAACGCGAGCCTCAACCACTTCAACAGTGATTCGAATTAGTTGAAGGGTTTGCTGCAGCGAGACGGATCGCAGCAACTCGCGGGGAGCTGCGCCAAACACATCCGCAGCAATCCACGGTGTAGTCGTGGGGTCCTCGAACCAGCTAATGAAGCTCGTGATTCCAGCCTGAGCCACCAGGCCCACTGCGGAACGCCGCCCTGGTGGCATTTCGCCATACCAGGGCAGCGTGTCCTCAAGCTGTTTCAGGGTTGCTGTCGCAAGTTCGCCCGTAATGACACGCAACCAAGCGAGCGTCTGTGCCTTGGTTTTCTGTACCGGGGGAATGGTTGCGCCCTAGCTTTCGCCGCCGGCAGAACCGGTGGTGCCTTCATTGACGTCATGGAGGCTGTACTTCTCAATTGCCTGAGCAGGAACAGCTGGATCCATTTCGCCGCGCTTGACGAGCGACTCCAAAGTGCGAACGACGAGCGAGTGGCTGTCGATCTTGAAGAAGCGGCGAGCTGCGGCGCGGGTGTCTGAGAAGCCGAAATCGTCGGCCCCGAGCGTTGCGAAGTCGCCGGGGACAAACGCACGGATCTGATCCGGAACTGCGTGCATGAAGTCGGTGAGCGCAACAAACGGGCCCTTAGCGTCCGCAAGCTTCGCAGTGACGTATGGCACACGGGCTTCCTCGTTGGGGTTGAGGAAGTTGTACTCCTCAGCAGCGAGTCCGTCGCGGCGCAACTCGGTCCACGATGTTACCGACCAAACATCAGCCGCGACACCCCAATCTGAAGCCAGCAACCGCTGGGCTTCCAGAGTCCACGGAACTGCGACACCGGATGCCAACAACTGCGCCTTAGGGCCAGTGATGGTCGGAGCAGACAAGTGGTAAATACCCTTGAGTGCACCCTCAACATCGAAGTTTTCGGGCTCAGCGGGCTGAACAAGAGGCTCGTTGTACAACGTCAGGTAGTACATAACGTTGGGGTCTTCGTGCTTGCCGCCGTACATGCGCTCGATACCCGCGCGAACGATGTGGCCAAGCTCGTAGCCATACGCCGCGTCGTAGCTGACCACGGCAGGGTTCGTGGATGCCAACAGCAGCGAGTGGCCGTCAGCGTGCTGCAGACCTTCACCGGTTAGCGTCGTGCGACCCGCGGTGGCGCCCATGATGAAGCCGCGCGCCATCTGGTCACCGGCAGCCCACATGGCATCACCGGTGCGCTGGAACCCGAACATCGAGTAGAAGACGTAGACCGGAATCAACGGTTCGCCGTTGGTCGCATACGAGGTGCCGACAGCGGTGAACGCAGCAAACGCTCCTGCTTCGTTGATGCCGACGTGCACGATCTGACCCTGAGGGCTTTCCTTGTAGGCCAGCAATTGCTCGCGGTCTACCGAGGTGTACTGCTGCCCTGCGGGGTTGTAGATCTTGGCGGTCGGGAAGTAGGCGTCCATTCCGAAGGTTCGCGCCTCATCCGGGATGATCGGCACAATGCGGTTACCGATCGACTTGTCGCGCAGCAGATCTTTGAGCAGTCGTGCGAAGGCCATCGTCGTGGCGATCTCCTGCTTGCCCGAACCCTTTTTGACAATGTCGTAGGTCTTGGCTTCAGGAAGGTCGATATGCGTGTGCTTGGTGCGACGCTCGGGCACGTAGCCGCCCAGTTCGCGACGACGCTCCTGCATGTACTGAATTGCCTCGTCATCTTCACCGGGGTGATAGAACGGGGGCTGGTATGGATCTGCTTCGAGTGCGGCATCCGTAATCGGGATGTGCATTTCGTCACGGAACTTCTTGAGGTTGTCGAGGGTGAGCTTCTTCATCTGGTGGGTCGCGTTGCGGCCCTCGAAGCTCGGGCCGAGGCCGTAGCCCTTGACAGTCTTCGCGAGGATGACGGTCGGCTGGCCCTTGTGCTCGCTGGCAGCCTTGAACGCCGCGTACACCTTGCGGTAGTCGTGGCCACCGCGTTTGAGATTCCACACTTGATCGTCTGAGAGGTGTTCGACCATCTTGAGCGTGCGGGGGTCGCGACCAAAGAAGTTCTCACGAACGTAAGCGCCAGACTCTGCCTTGTAGGTCTGGTAGTCACCATCAGGCGTGCGGTTCATGAGGTCGCGCAGGGCACCCTCATGATCGTTGGCGAGCAGGTCATCCCACTCGCGGCCCCAAATGACCTTGATGACGTTCCAGCCGGCACCGCGGAAGAAGCTCTCGAGCTCTTGAATGATCTTGCCGTTGCCGCGAACCGGACCGTCGAGGCGCTGGAGGTTGCAGTTGATGACGAAGTTGAGGTTGTCGAGCTTCTCATTCGTGGCCCACTGAAGGGCTCCACGGCTCTCGACCTCATCCATTTCGCCGTCACCGAGGAACGCCCAGACTTGCTTCTCTGAGACGTCGCGGATGCCGCGGTTGGTGAGGTATTTGTTGTTCTGTGCCTGGTAGATGGCGTTGATCGGGCCGAGCCCCATCGACACGGTGGGGAATTGCCAGAACTCGGGCATAAGGCGCGGGTGCGGGTAGCTCGAAATACCGTTGGGTGCCTGTGACTTCTCCTGGCGGAATCCCTTGAGCTGGTCTTCGCTCATGCGGCCTTCGAGGAAGGCGCGAGCATACATGCCGGGGGAGGCGTGACCCTGGTAGAAGATCTGATCTCCACCAGATTCGTGGTCTGCACCACGGAAGAAGTGGTTGTGCCCTACTTCGTAGAGAGCAGCGGATGATGCGTAAGTTGCGATGTGACCGCCGACGCCAATACCGGGGCGCTGTGCGCGGTGCACGGTAATTGCGGCGTTCCACCGGATCCAAGCACGGTAGCGACGCTCGAGTTCCTCATTGCCAGGGAAGTCGGGTTCGTCCTCTTTAGCGATGGTGTTGATGTAGTCGGTGGTGGGAACCATCGGCACACCAAGGTGCAAATCTTTAGAACGCTTGAGAAGGCTGAGCATGATCTCGCGACCGCGCTCGTGTCCTTGTGCTGCAACGAGGGAGTCGAGTGATTCGTTCCACTCGGCGGTCTCCTCCGGGTCCTTATCGGTGTTGGTTACCGAGTATGGGTCCTGGTCGTTTACCGTCACCGTTGACCTCTTTCGTGTAGAGAACAGAGTCGTGCGAGTCGAGTCACAACCGGGTTGCAGGTGTGATGGGATCGACTACGCCCAACGATTCTAGTTGTCGGATGCGGCAACATTCGAACTGAGCGCGAATGCGACCGCAACTTCGGGTCGTGCATCCGCAAATGAAAGGTCTGTAGTCATGGCGATTGCCGCAGGGGATCACGCACCGGGTTTCGAGTTGAAGAATCAGCACGGACAGAGCGTGCAGTTGAGCGGGTTACTCGAGCGCGAACCCGTAATGGTGGTCTTTCTCCCGCTCGCTTTCTCTGCGAACTGCACCAGTGAGATTGAGGTTCTGCAGCACGAACGACAGCGTTTCATTGACGCAGGCCTCACTGTTGTGGTGATGTCAGTTGACTCCACAGCGACGTTGCGAGCTTGGGCGGATGCCGGGAGCTACGACTTTTCGTTTCTTTCAGACTTCTGGCCGCACGGCGGTGTCGCGCGCAGTTTCGGGGTGCTTCGTGAAGACCGAGGGTTCGCCGAACGTGCAAGTTTTCTGATCGATCGATCGGGAATTGTCCGCTGTGTCATTGAGGCTCCCCTCGATGGCATCCGTGAGTTTTCTCAGTACGAAGACGCCATTTCTTTGATGGAAATCGCCGAGTGGTCGTGAGCCAGAACGCGGTGTTCAACGCCGTGCAAAAAACCTGTAACATTATCTCGCGCTGCTTCGCATTGCGACGCTGCGGGCCTTTAGCTCAGCTGGTAGAGCGCCACGTTTACACCGTGGATGTCATCGGTTCGATCCCGGTAGGGCCCACATCCAGAGAAAACCCCCGCAATTGCAGGGGTTTTCTTGGTTTCTGGTTCGTTCTCGGCGGTATGCTCCCTTCAAGATCGACGGCGATCCGGTCGGGTCAGCCATAGCCTCGCGAGGGTGGAGAATAATGTCGAATGATTTGCCAGATCCTGTACTTGAGACGGCCCACAATCACGCCAAGGACTATCTCGATGGTCTAGCTACTCGCCATGTCGGGTCACAGCACGGGCGCGACGAACTGTTCGCGAAGTTGCACTCTCCACTTGCGGCACACGGGGAAGATCCCTCAGCGGTCATTGATCTTCTCGCGAGCCAGGCAGAGGTTGGCATGACCTCCTGCAGTTCGCCACGCTATTTCGGATTCGTAATCGGCGGCACACAACCCGTTGCACTCGCCGCAGACTGGCTGGTTTCGACCTGGGATCAGAATGCGGGCATCCATGCGATTTCACCGTTTTCGGCTGTTGTAGAAGAAGTAGCCGTCGAATGGATGCTGGACCTCTTCGACCTGCCTCGCGAGTCCTCTGTCGGCTTCGTCACCGGCGGCCAGATGGCGAACTTCACATGCTTGGCCGCGGCCAGGCACAACGTGCTGAGACGCGTTGGTTGGGATGTTGAGTTGGATGGTCTCGCCGGGGCACCTCGCGTGAACATTGTGGTGAGCGCCGGGGCGCATGTCACGATCGATGTTGCTCTGCGATACCTCGGCTTCGGCACACGATCACTACAGATAGTCGACGCCGACGACCAAGGACGAATGCGCGCCGAAAGTTTGCGTGATCTGATGACGACGCTGGATGGCCCTACCATCATCTGTGCGCAGGCAGGCAACGTGAATAGCGGTTCGTTCGACCCGCTGCGAGAGATCGCAGTGATTGCGCACGAGGCCGACGCCTGGTTGCACGTCGATGGTGCGTTCGGTCTCTGGGCGCGCGCAAGTATGTCGCTCTCGGAACTCGCCGATGGAATCGAGCTAGCGGATTCCTGGTCCACCGATGCCCACAAGTGGTTGAACGTTCCCTATGACAGCGGTGTGGCCATCGTGAAGCACTCTGCTGACCATCGGGCGGCGATGAGGTCATCGGCGTCGTACCTCATCCAGACACAGGGGGCAGAGCGCGACTCGATCGACTGGGTGCCCGAGCTCTCACGGCGGGCACGAGCGATTCCTATTTACGCGACTCTGCGCGCGTTGGGTCGGGACGGCGTCGAAAAGCTGATCAACCGTGGTTGTGCGCGGGCACGACAAATGGCAGACCTGTTAGGGGCAGAGAAGGGCGTGCAGATACTCAACGACGTCGTCCTCAACCAGGCTCTCGTTCGCTTCGGTGACGACGACGAGACTACGCGTGCCGTGGTGTCGGGAGTTCAGGATGAAGGAACCTGCTGGGCAAGTGGCACGATCTGGAATGGACAGGCCGCGATGCGTGTATCGGTCACCAACTGGGCTACCTCAGAAGAGGACATTTCACAGAGTGCTACTGCCATCCTTAGGGTTTACCAGAGTCTTCAGACGCGCTGAAGTGGGCGTGGCACTAGGGACGGGCCTCTCGCCATCATCGGGGCACACCCTTGTAGGGCACTAGAGGAGATGCTTGGGCCGGTCTCGTGGGCCGGTCTTGCCCTTATATTTGTTGCGGGATCTGCACTAAGCACGGCTCGTCATCCCCGCAAAACACTGGACTCGCCTTAGTATCTGTGCATGGCATTCCACGATGACGTTGACGACGCGAACGACGCGAACGACAAAACGTCTTCAGAGCATGAGTTCAAGCTACCTTTTCCTCGGCGCGCAGCGTCGAATTCCCCCGCTGCCAATTCGGCGAATGACAGCGATGAATCAGACCTGGTCGATCTGAGCGAAGCGTCCAATGACGGCGTATATGACTTGGATGCGGATCTTGGAGTCCCCGCTAGTTCTCAAGCGGCAGCCCCCAGAGATTTGCCACCGCCGCCTCGTGGCGCATCATCGTTCGAGCCGATCGACTTGAACGATGAGTTCCAACGTTCTGACCTGTCTGAAGGGCTCGATCAGGGAAAGCGGCCCTGGTCAATGGCACCCGCTCCTGATCCCACTCAAGCAGTGCCCGAACTCGACGCACCTGACGGACTTTCGGATGAACAGCATTCAGCAGTATTTGAGATTGACGGAGCCGACGACGAAACCGAAACCGATGCCGCCGGTAGTTATGGCGACGCTGGCGCTTCCGACGGCGTTGCGCCTCCGGTAGATGATTTTGCATCGAAACCTGCCGTTGCCGCGAATGACGATCCCTACCAAATCCCCGTCGACTACACGACGCCGGATTTCTTTGCTTCACGCATTTCTCCTCGCCGCATACTTCCTGACCAGATAGATCGCGAGGAGCAGTTGGCGCAGGTCGACGAGTCGACAGAGCACGTCGACGACCGTCCACAGCCGGTCGATGACTTCGCAGAGTCTGCGGAGGTAGAAGACGAGAGCGACTTCAATTTCGATTCGCTTTTCGCTACCCAGGATCTTGCCGTGAGTGCTGACGAATCCGCGCTTGCAGGCGACACGTCATGGCCGGAAGTGTCCTCAGCAGTCGATACTCCACAAGCCGCGCCTGCCGAAGAAAGCCCCACGACTAATAACATCTGGAAGCTCGGACCGCTCGAGCCAAACGCGGCGACTGAAGACACGTCGTCGCCCGCCGAGCCAACGACTACAGCAGATGATGCACTAGACAGCGTTAGTGAGATGACGAGCGCTGGTGAGACCGGTGACGACGACGAGTCAGCGTTTAGCGAACTCCCGCTCGCCGTTGAAGATGTCATCGAGGGTGCGCCAATCTGGAACCTCGACGACGTAGTCGCTCCTGAGGTTTCGAATGACGCTGGCCTGGGTGATGCAGCGTTGGGCGACGCAGCTCTGGGCGACGCGCTGAGCGCCGAAGCCGAGGTGGTGCCCGACTCACCCGAGCTCGTGGATCTTGCGGCCGACACCGATGCCGACGCCCCCGTTGTTGCTGACGTTTCGGAGTCCGCTGAACCTCTCGTTGCGGAACCGGGTGAGTCTCCTGTCGAGGAACTCGCCGAGCCTTCCTTCGTGCAACCCACTGAGTCGGCTTTCTCTCAGCCGGCTGTCCCGGGGGGTGACGAGCGAGCGCCATCCGACGAATGGGCGCGGGTTGAGGCCGCGGCCATCGAAACAGAAGCACCGGCCGAAACCCCTGGGTCAGTTGTCACTCCCGATGAGGTTGAGCACACCGCAACTCCAGAATCCGTCGACGAGGCCGAGATCGCTATACCTCCAGTTCGGCGTTCAATGGCCGACGACGAACTGCTCAACTGGGCCGATAAGCCCGAAAATCAATCAACCGGAACTCTCAGCGTCATCGAGGTGCTCGAGGCCCAGCTTCGACTACGCGAAGAAGATGCTCGCGAATTCCGCGAATGGGAAACGACCATTCGGTCCAAGGTTGCCCCGGTTGCCGACGAGGTTGTCGAACAGGTACCCCCAGAGCGCGTACCTCTTGAGAGTTCTGCCGCTGCTCCCACGCCGCCTGCTGCGCAATTGCCAAGCTGGAATGTGCCGCCACCAAGCGATACGTGGGCTCCCGGCGATGACTTCGACGATGAGATCCCATTCGCCGCGCACGCGGATCCCACCGGCTCAATCACCCTCCCGGCGCTTCACGAAGAAACCTTGAACGAGGTTCAGGTCGAGGACGAGTCAGTCTCCGACGCTATCCCGGCGGAACTCCCCTCAGGCGAGGGTGAAACTGGTGACGCCGAAACAGACCGCGCTCCTGAATTCGTAGATTCTGCGCCCGCAGCGCCCGAACCCGAACCCGAGTCCGAGTCCGAGTCCGAGTCCGAGCAAATCGTGCCAAACTTTGACGTTGAAGTTGGCCCAGTGAGCTTGGGCGGCGTCCAGCCGCCGCCGGAATCCGTCACCCCGTCCGCAGATGATGCTTCCAGCGCACCTACGGCTAATCAGTTCGAACATTCTCCAGAGCTTCCCGCCGACGAAGATGGCGACTACCACGAGATTCCCTTCACACCGCCGCCTCTTGTCGAGCCAATCACGGCACCGTCGACGCCCCGGTCAAACCTTGACGAGCATGTGTCGTTCGGTGACTTCGGTTTCACGCCTCCCGTTTCCGGGGAGACAGAGTCCGGGGAGCCAGAGGCCGGGGCGGAGCCCACAACGGATGCGACAGCCGCTGCGCCTGCGAGCGATGCTGACAACGAGCCCGCGTTTGCTTTCGATCTCGACTCGCCCTCGGGATCCGCTGCAGCGACCAAACCTGATCTTCAGGCAACCGAGACTGACGCACTCGACGATGACATCGATGCGCAAGCACCGGTCGTCGAAGACTCGACCGCAGCACCGGAGGCCGATAGTGAGGCAGCTCCGGCCCCATTCAGCTTCGCTTCGCAAGAAACCCCGCGCTACGTTCCGACGGCGCCTTTGAATTTTGACGACCTGCTGAACACCGTTGACCTCGACGATTCTGACGAAGAAAGTGAATCCGACGAAGCCAACCCCCTTGATGCCTTCCTTTCGGCGCCAGACACCGAACTTTTCCCGCAGGCGGATCCACTCGCAGCGGTAGAAACCGATTCGATTCCGATCAGCGGCGCAAGTCCTGAAGCAGAATTGGATGACGCAGTTGACGAAAGCGATCGTCTGACGTACCCAGCAGACCTTGCTGCCCCGCACGCCGAGGATGACAGCAACCCCATCCCATTTGCGGCGGCCCCTGCAGGCACGTCCGATGTGTGGGCCGTAAGTTCCGCAGCAACGCCAGCACCTGGAATCGCTGCTGCCGCGACATCCGGAACCCCGCCACTCGCGACCGACGCGTCGGCCGTGCCCCAACCCATGCCGCTGTCGGCTGCGCGCGTGAGCCAGCAGCCTCTTGGCCTCGATGATGTAGCGCCTACCGCTCAGCGAGTGTTCAGCCTCGAAGAGAGCGGGCTCGAGCCCACTCCAGTTGATCGCCGTATTGGCCATGCCGCGCGGTTGTTCTGGCTATGGTTTGCCGCGAACTCCTCGATTGTGAGTATCGGTCTCGGTGCCGCAGTATTTGCTGTCGGAATGAGCCTTCGCCAATCTGTTGTGGCGATCCTGGCCGGTGTCGCGCTCTCATTTATCCCTTTGGGGCTCACCACCCTCGCGGGCAAGCGAAGTGGTCAGCCAACGATGGTGATCTCACGATCTGCATTCGGCTTGGTCGGCAACATTGTTCCGTCTCTCGTAGCGTTAGTCGGCCGACTATTCTGGGGTGCAGTACTGCTGTGGGTTTTGGCCTCATCGGTTGCTATTGTGCTGATCGGCTCCGATCTCAACGTTGGATTGGGCGATCGCCAACTGCTGCTCATTGCTCTTGCGCTGTCCTTCCTCGTGGCGCTCGTGATTGCGTTTGCAGGGTACCCACTGTTTGCCCGCATCCAACTGATCTTGAGCATCATCTCGGGCATCTTGGTTATCGGGCTCATCGCGTTCACCGCCCAGTACGTCGACGTGTCAGAGGCACTCACCACTCCAGACGGGTCGTGGCTCCTCACTCTCACCGGAGCGGTACTGGTCTTTAGTTTCTTAGGGTTGGTGTGGGCCTACAGCGGTGCCGATATCGCTCGTTACCAACGCGTCTCGTCGAGCGGACCGGCTTCGGCTCTCTCGGCTTCCTTCGGCGCTGCTCTGCCCGCGTTCGTACTGATCGCCTATGGTGCGCTACTGGCGGCATCCGATCCCGCACTCGCACGTGGTTTCCTCGCCTCGCCGCTCGATACCCTGCTGCCTCTGCTGCCGGGCTGGTACCCGATACCGCTGCTGCTGGCCGCGGCGCTGAGCCTACTCTCGGGCATCACGCTGAGCCTCTACTCCGGTGGCTTCGCGCTCCAAGCTATTGGGGTTCGCCTTCCGCGTCAGTGGTCAATCGTGATCGTCGGCGTGCTGTTGGGTGCCTTGTCTGTCTTGTTCGCATTCGGCGTCAATG
Source organism: Rhodoglobus aureus (assembly GCF_039527955.1). Lineage (NCBI taxonomy): Bacteria > Bacillati > Actinomycetota > Actinomycetes > Micrococcales > Microbacteriaceae > Rhodoglobus > Rhodoglobus aureus. The sequence continues at coordinate 14,544 of NZ_BAAAKW010000020.1, forward strand.
GCGGAATCAATGAGCTCTTCCGCGACGTAGCGACCACCCTGGCTGTCCCGACTGCAGCCTGGGTGGGAATTTTTGCCGCAGAAACCATGATCCGAACCCGTCGACTCGACAGCGCTGCACTGACCAAGCGTGGCGGAATCTACGCGGATGTTCGCTGGGTGAACCTCAGCGCGTTCATCCTGATTTCGGCAATCGGATTCGCACTCACGAGCGCAACGATCGGATGGCTCTCCTGGCAGGGCTACGGCTTCGCGGCACTAGGTATCGACCTCAGCTCTGAACTGGCTGCATCCGACCTCGGTGTACTTGTCGCGCTGGTCCTAGGAATGCTCACACCGATTGTTGCAGGCATCCCCGCTATCAAGCGCCAAGAGGCAGGCAGCTCCGATCGGGCTGTCCGCCCCGCCTAGACTGAAAGCGTGTCTACTACTGTCGCCGATGTAATCGCCGCAACCGAACAACTCTGGCCGTCTTCGGGCGCCGAATCATGGGATGCCGTTGGGCTTGTCGCCGGTGACCTCGATGCGCCAGTGTCGCGCATTTCACTCGCAGTCGATGCTGTGCTCGATACTGTGCAGGAAGCGATTGATGATGATGCAGACATGCTCATCACTCATCACCCGCTACTGCTGCGCGGCGTCACCTCAATTGCGAGTGACCGCTACAAAGGTGCTGTGCTGACCAGGCTTGTCAGGGCAGAATGCGCTCTCCTCGCTGCGCACACCAACGCGGATGTCGTAGAGACTGGCACCTCAGGTCGTTTCGCCGCGAAGCTAGGCCTCTCTGATGTCGCTCCTATCGTTGCTGGCGAGACTCCCGATCGCGGCATCGGTCGCACCGGAAAGCTGCCGGAGGCGATGACGCTCGGCCGGCTAGCTCGCCTCATTGCTGAGATTTTGCCGCCAACGGCGACCGGTATCCGAGTCGCTGGCGATTTTGACCAGGTCGTGCAGTCGGTGGCATTGTGCGGGGGAGCAGGTGACGCATACTTGAATGACCCTGCGGTGCTTGCTGCCGATGTTTACATCACGAGCGACCTGCGACACCATCCGGCCTCTGAGGCGCGCGAGAACGCTCGTCTCATGCGGGGCCCTGCGCTGATCGATGTTTCGCATTGGGCCAGTGAATGGTTGTGGCTGGAGGCTGCAGCCGACGAGTTGCGGGCACTGCTGCCAGAAGTAACGATTACGGTGAGCGAATTGCGAACCGATCCTTGGGATTTTGCGGTTGTGCAGTAGCGCACCGGTATACAGAAAGAAGCATCACTATGGCGTTAACCGCTAGCCCCGCCGACCAGGCGTTACTCCTCGACTTGCAGGCGTTTGACACAAAGATTTCGCAGCTTGAGCACCGCGTCAAGAAGCTGCCACAACACGTGAGCCTCACCGAACTGCAGCAGCACCGCGACAAGCTTCAGCTGACGCTGCTTGAAGAGCGCGGTATCAAAGAAGATATTGAGCTTGAACTCAGTCGCATTGACTCCGACGTGAAGGTTGTCGACGCTCGGATCGCTCGCGACAGTGCTCGTCTCGATGCAACGTCGTCGGCAAAAGATGCGGCGGCGTTCGAGCACGAGCTTGTTGCTTTGCGAACACGACTGAGCAACCTTGAAGACATTGAGCTGGCTGTGATGGAGCGCCTTGAGGGTCAGCAGAAAGTTGTCGACAACCTCATCGAACAGGCCGGTAATCTCAGCGTCGAAACCGCTGACCTTGAGGCAAGCCGCGACGAAGCTCTTCGCGATATTGAGGCCGAGCTCGGCACCGTGCGCACGGGGCGCGCCGCACTCCAGAACACGCTCCCGAAAGACCTGCTTGCACTCTATGAACGCCAGCGCTCCCGCTACGGCACGGGTGCATCTCTCCTGCGCGGCGGCGTCTCGCAGGCATCCGGAGTCAAGCTTCTTGAGAACGAGATGCAAGAGATTCGGGCAGCAGCACCGGATGCCATCATCATGTGTGCCAGCAGCGAAGCAATCCTGGTGCGCACCGATCAGTCGGGCCTCTAAACCCCGCATCGCACTCTGGTGGGCTGCCAGTGGCGCGAACGATAAGCTTGGCAACTGAATGGGTCGGCAAGACGGTCGCGTTATCCGAAAGGGTGCCGAGGAACGTCCGGGCTCCGCAGAGCAGGATGGTGGGTAACACCCACCCGGGGTAACCCGCGAGAACAGTGCAACAGAAAGCAGACCGCCACGGATTCCGATTCGGGGTAAGGGTGAAACGGTGGTGTAAGAGACCACCAGCGGTTGGGGTGACTCAGTCGGCTAGGTAAACCTCGTCCGGAGCAAGATCAGACAGAAGACGCTAAGGCTGCTCGCCGAGTCTTCGGGTAGATCGCTAGAGGTGTGCGGCAACGTACATCGTAGATAGATGACCGTCCAGCATGTGGTTTCGGCCTCGTGTGAACAGAACCCGGCGTACTAGCCGGCCCATTCTCTCAGGCGTTTAGACGATTCCTGAGGTGTCGAGCAACGTTCCGATGAGGAAGGTCGTAGCTAGTGCCAGTGCTCCACCGATGACGATTCTCAGTGTCGGACGCAGCCAATGGTTTCCTCCAACGCGTGCGGAAAGTGCGCCCGTGATGACGAGCGCGGTCAGCACGGCGACAAAGGTCGCAAGCACGCGCACAGGCTCGGGCGCGAGCAGGATTGCCGCCAAGGGGAGTACACCGCCGATCGTGAAGGCCAGCGCGGATGCTCCGGCAGCTTGCCACGGGCTCACGACGTCGTGCTCGGTGATCCCGAGCTCTGCTTCGAGGTGTGCAGCTAGTGCGTCGTGCTCAGTGAGCTCTTCAGCTACCTGTCGTGCAGTGGCGGGGCTGATTCCCTTCAATTCATAAATTGCCGTCAGCTCTGCGAGTTCCTCTTCGGGCATTTCGGCAAGCTCGCGGCGCTCCTTTTCGATGAGTGCGCGCTGACTGTCACTTTGGCTACTAACTGAGACGTACTCGCCCAATGCCATCGAGATCGCGCCACCGACGAGCCCTGCGACTCCAGCGGTGAGGATCGGCCCAATGGCTGTGGTTGCACCAGCAACACCGACGACGATTGCCGCAACTGACACGATTCCATCGTTGGCGCCGAGAACCCCAGCGCGAAGCCAGTTGAGCCGACCGGCAAGATCACCGGAGTGGGGCTCATTCGGGTGCAGACTCATCAACTATTCCTTCACGGCCAGGCCCGCAGCCCCAAGAATGCCGGCGTTGTTGCGCAGTGTAGCGGGGATGATGGGCGCGTTGAGCTTCAGCAGTGGCAGAAATTTCTCGTGACTTTTCGAAACACCACCGCCGACAAGGATCAGGTCAGGAGAGAAGAGCAACTCGAGGTGCGAGTAGTAACGCTGCAGTCGTTTCGCCCACGACTTCCAGCTGAGTCGACGACGTTCCTTCGCCGAGAAAGACGCACCCTTTTCGGCATCACGGCCGCCGATCTGCAAATGGCCGAGCTCCGAGTTCGGTACAAGCGTTCCGTTGTAGATCAGCGCGCTGCCGATGCCGGTGCCGAGGGTGGTGAGCAGAACCAGACCAGGCACACCTTTTGCTGCTCCATAGCGGACTTCGGCGACACCAGCGGCATCCGCATCATTAACAAAATGGATGTCGCGGCCAAGCGCCTTCTCGAAGAGTTTCTCGGCCTCAAGCCCGATCCACTCGTCGGAGATGTTTGCGGCCGACATTGTCTTGCCGTTGTGAACGATGGCGGGAAAGCAGACGCCTACAGGCATGTTGGGCGAGATGCCACCGAGTTGGGCAATGAGCTCGACGACAACTTTCACAATGGCGTCAGGTTTGCCGGATTTGGGTGTCGCGATCTTTTTGCGTTCGCTCACCAATTCGCCGGTGGCTGTATCAACGACAGCACCCTTAATTCCGGTGCCGCCTATGTCGATTCCTAGAGCGTGGGTCATAGCGTGCCTCTTTCGCGTGGTTGGGGAAGCGTCAGATAGTTAGGGAAGCGTCAGAATTTCGGTGCCGCGTTCAGTGACAACCATGGTGTGCTCGAATTGCGCGGTCAGGCTCTTATCGCGGGTTGTGACTGTCCAGTCATCTGCCCACTGATCCCAGTCGTGAGTTCCTAGAGTGAGCATCGGCTCGATCGTGAAGACCATGCCGACCTCGATGACGTCATCGAACTGGGGGGCTGAGTCGTAGTGGGGGATTATGAGGCCAGAATGAAAAGCTTCGCCAACGCCGTGACCGGTGAAGTCCCGCACAACGCCGTAGCCGAAACGTTTTGCATAGGATTCGATGGCGCGACCGATCACATTGACCTGACGGCCTGGAGCGACAGCCTTGATGCCGCGATTCAGCGCCTCCTGTGTGCGTTCCACGAGGTTGCGTGCGTCCTCGGACACTGTGCCGACGAGGAAAGTTTTATTGAGGTCGCCGTGCATTCCGTTTTTGAAGGCGGTGATATCGATGTTGATGATATCGCCATCTTCGAGCACTGTGTCGTCGGGGATCCCGTGGCAAATAACCTCGTTGATGCTTGTGCAGCACGACTTCGGAAAGCCTCGGTAGCCCAACGTTGAGGGGTAGGCGCCGCGCGAAACCATGTACTCGTGGGCAATGTGGTCGAGCTGTGCCGTCGTCACGCCTGGTGCGACTGCTGCGCCAACAGCCTCGACAGCACCGGCAGCGATCTTTCCAGACTCACGGATGCGGTCAACAGCTTCAGCGCTATAGATGTCAGAACCGGTAAATGGCCGTGGCGCGGCCTTGCCGACATACTCCGGCCGAGTGATTCCGGGCGGAACGGCCAGAGCGGGTGGGATTACTCCCGGAACGAGGTGACCAGAAGTATTCCGAGGCATCACACCAGTCTACCGGCGTAACCTTGCAGTCAACGAAGGGACGAACCATGACGCAATGGTGGTACAACCATAAGACCGGTGAAGTCGAAGAGGGCCCACAGTCGCTCGGGGTAGATCGTGACGGTCCATTCGAAAGTCGTGAACTCGCCGAGCGGGCGCCACAAATTATTGCGGAGCGAGCTCGCAAATGGGCAGACGAAGACGCCAATTATGATGCAGTCGACGCGGCGAACGAAAGAGCTAACGACAAAGCGAACGACGACGAAAAAAACCCTAGATAACACCCTGCGCCAACATTGCATCAGCGACTCTTTTGAAGCCCGCGGCATTCGCACCTACGACATAATCGCCAGGGTGGCCGTAGAGTTCCGCGGCTTCGTACGCAGATGCGTGCACGCCATGCATTATTTCGCGCAGTTTGTCTTCGCTGGAGAGAAAATCCCAGCGTTGGCGTGACGCGTTTTGGCTCATCTCGAGCGCAGAAGTTGCGACGCCTCCCGCGTTGGCCGCCTTACCCGGAGCAAAAAGCACATCTGCGTTTTGAAATGCCTCGACAGCGTCAGGAGTGCACGGCATATTTGCTCCCTCAGCGACCAGGGTGAGACCGTTTTTCAGGAGGCTTAAGGCGTCGTTGAGGTTGAGTTCATTCTGAGTTGCGCAGGGGAACGCGAGCTCCACGGGGACGTCCCAGACAGAACCCCCAGAGATATAGCGGGCGTCGTGTCGCCGTTCAGCGTAGTCAGAAATGCGTCCGCGCTCGACCTCTTTGATTTGCTTCAGCAGAGAAAGGTCGATTCCTGCTGCGTCGACAATGTAGCCCCCTGAGTCCGAGGCCGTAATAGGGATAGCTCCCAATTGCTGAAGCTTCTCGATAGCATAGATCGCGACATTTCCCGAGCCTGAGACGGCAGCCGTTTTGCCGTCCAGGCCGTCATCCCGAACGGCGAGCATTTCTTGAGCGAAGAATACCGTGCCATAGCCTGTTGCCTCAGTGCGAACCTCGGCGCCACCCCACTGGATTCCCTTTCCCGTGAACATGCCAGACTCGTGCCGGTTTGTGAGGCGACGATACTGGCCGAATAGGAATCCGATTTCGCGGGCGCCGACACCAATGTCTCCAGCCGGAACATCGGTGTGCTCACCCAAGTGGCGATACAGCTCGCTCATGAAGCTCTGCGAGAACCGCATCACTTCGGCATCAGACTTTCCGTGCGGATCGAAATCTGACCCGCCCTTTGCTCCACCAATACCTTGACCGGTGAGAGCGTTCTTGAAGATCTGCTCGAATCCAAGAAACTTGACGATTCCCAGATTCACGCTCGGGTGGAATCGCAGACCACCTTTGTACGGCCCGAGCGCAGAGTTAAACTGCACGCGAAATCCACGGTTTACGCGCACGGTTCCTGAGTCATCGTGCCACGGAACACGAAACATTATTTGGCGTTCCGGCTCTACCAGACGATCAAGAATTCCTGCCTCGATGAACTCGGGATGTCTGTCGAGCACGGGAACGATCGATTCGAGTACCTCGAGTAAAGCCTGGTGAAACTCTGGCTCTCCGGTATTCCGGTGGAGCGCTTCTGCGTGAACACGATTTATGGCAGGGGAGAACTGTAGTGACATTCGAAACTTTCGCAATAGTGGTGGTGGGGTTGCGCGACTAATTACTCGTGATAAGAGTGCGCTTCCGTGGGATACGTCCCGGCTTCAACATCGGCTCTGTAGGCCGTTACTGCTCCAGCAAGCGTGGAGCGAAGATCTGCGTACTGTTTGACGAACTTGGGGATCCGTCCCTTGGTGAGTCCAGCCCAGTCTGTCCACACAAGCAACTGGCCATCGACGTGTGGGCCAGCACCGACACCAATTGTCGGAATTTTTAGGGCTTTCGTGACCTGTTCCGCGGCATCCGCAGGAACCATCTCGAGTACCACGGCAAAAGCGCCGGCATCTTCAACAGCGTGTGCATCGGCAAGGAGTTGCTCGATATTGTCCCCACGACCCTGGATCACGTGGCCACCCAAGCCGTGTTCGCTTTGAGGCGTGAAACCGATGTGTGCCATCAGGGGGATTCCAGCATCCACGATTCGTCGAATTTGTTCAGAGCTACGGACGCCCCCCTCAAGCTTCACAGCGTGGGCGCCCGTCTCTTTCATGAAGCGGAACGCTGTGTGGAGGGCCTCATCTGGCCCCGTTTCATAAGAACCGAAGGGAAGGTCGGCCACCACAAATGCGCGAGTAACGGCGCCAGCTACAGCGCGAGTTAAAGGGATGAGGTCATCGATACTGACGGGCAATGTCGTGTCGTAGCCGTAAACATTGTTTCCAGCGGAGTCACCGACAAGCAGGAAGTCGATGCCTGACTCGTCAAAGATGCCAGCAGTGAGCTGGTCATAGCTGGTGAGCCCAACGATCTTGATCCCATTCTCTTTGGCAGTCTGAAAATGGCGAGTGCGGACACGTTTGAGGTTTGCTTGCGCGGCAGCTGCGGCTGGGTCAGTCATAGCGGTCAGTCTAACGACACTGTTACGCCCAGCGATCGGTGGACCGCGACGGCGAGTGCGCTGCATTGCCGCTTCAGAGCAAGTAGCCTAAGGAAGGCACAATTGACGTCGCGCATTCGCGACACGGCACGGATCGAGGGACTCAATGTCAATGGACAAGCAGCGCGACTTCGTTCTTCGTACGATCGAAGAGCGCGGTATCAAGTTCGTTCGACTCTGGTTTACGGATGTCGTAGGAACCCTCAAGAGCGTTGCCGTCGCTCCAGCCGAGATTGAGGGCGCTTTCGCTGAGGGCCTGGGTTTTGACGGTTCAGCCATTGAAGGCTTTACTCGTGCATACGAGGCTGACATGCTCGCGCATCCTGACCCCACAACTTTCCAGATCTTGCCCTGGCGGGGAGAGATTGATCCCACCGCTCGCATGTTCTGTGACATCACGACGCCAGACGGCCATCCAGCATCATCCGACCCTCGCAACGTGCTCAAGCGCACGCTGGAAAAGGCTGCCGATCACGGCTTCACTTTCTACACGCACCCCGAAATCGAGTTCTACCTGCTCAAGTCGAGCAAGCTCAAGAATGGCAGCCCCCAGCCGGTTGACTCCGCAGGTTTCTTCGACAACGTTCCTGGAGGCACCGCGCACGATTTCCGCCGTCGTTCGGTTCGGATGCTCGAAGATCTGGGAATTTCGGTGGAGTTCAGCCACCACGAGTCAGGCCCGGGCCAGAACGAGATTGATCTGCGTTACGCCGATGCGCTGACCACAGCAGACAACATCATGACGTTCCGCACCGTGATCAAAGAGGTCGCAATCGAGCAGGGTGTCTACGCAACCTTTATGCCGAAGCCGATGTCTGGCCAGCCAGGTTCAGGAATGCATACCCACATGTCGCTCTTCGAAGGTGACCAGAATGCTTTCTACGACGCGAGCGGTCACTACCAGCTCTCCAATGTTGGTCGCCAGTTCATGGCAGGAATTCTCAAGCATGCACCGGAAATCACGGCAGTTACGAACCAGTTCGTGAACTCCTACAAGCGACTCTGGGGCGGTGACGAAGCGCCTAGTTTCGTCACGTGGGGCCACAACAATCGTTCGGCTCTCGTGCGGGTTCCGCTGTACAAGCCTGGCAAGGGCCAAAGCGCGCGCATCGAATACCGAGCGCTCGATTCCGCGGCGAACCCCTACTTGGCGTACTCACTTTTGCTCGCAGCAGGGCTCAAGGGCATCGAGGAGGGCTATGAACTGCCCCTTGAGGCAGAAGATGCTGTTGGCGAACTCTCGGAGCACGAGCGCCGCGCACTCGGCTACGAGCAGTTGCCATCGAACCTTAACGACGCTCTCAGCATCATGGAAAGTTCGGAGCTCGTTGCCGAAACGCTGGGGGAGCAGGTCTTCAACTTCGTTCTGCTCAACAAGCGGCGCGAATGGAAGGCATATGGCGCGCAAGTCACTCCATATGAGCTGGAGAGCAACCTAGAGATTCTCTAGAGGTTGCTGGCTCGTCATGTCTAGGTCTCCGTATACTCTGACCGAACTCGCCAAGCTCGGCTTCGTGGAGCTGAGCGAAGCGCGCGCGCAACTCGTCGCCCTCGATCGTCCCGAAGTTCCGCGCCTCTTTGCGCGAGCGGCAGACCCCGACCAAGCCTTGCGGCTGCTTCTGGCGCTATCGGAGTCCGCGCCAGAAAAGCTTGAGCCCATTCTCGAAAATGACGATGCTGCTGTACGACTCGTGCAGATTTTGGGTGCGTCATCGGGTTTAGGCGACTATTTTGTGCGGCATCCTCAAGAACTAGACGCTTTGTGTGCGCCAATCACGGGCCCGCCGACGCCTGAGGAGTACGTGGTCGTGCTCGCCGAGGCAACTGATGGCCTTGATAGCGAGGATGCGTGGGTGGCCTTGCGCATCCGCTATAGACGAGAACTTGCCAAGCTCACCGGCTGGGATCTCGCACAAGCGGATCCGCTTGGCGCAGTAGACCGAGTTGCGATGGCGCTGGCAGATCTCGCCGGTGCAGCCCTCGAGGAGTCGTTGAACATCGCGCGGCGCACAGTTAATTTTCCCGAGTCAGACATTGCCGGAACCCGAGTCGCGATCATCGGAATGGGCAAGGCTGGCGCGCGCGAGCTGAACTATGTTTCGGACGTCGATGTCATCTTTGTCACCGAGCCGGATGGCATCGAAGCCAACCGTGCGGTGGACATCGCAACGAGCCTTGCCGTTCAGACCATGCGCGGTATCAATGACCTCACGCTTGAGCCCGGATTGTGGGAAGTCGACGCAAACCTTCGCCCCGAGGGCAAAGACGGTGCCCTGGTTCGTACGCTTGAGTCCCACCTTGCGTACTACGAACGTTGGGCCGACAGTTGGGAGTTTCAGGCACTCCTCAAAGCGCGGCCGATCGCTGGCGATCAAGATCTGGGTGAACGCTATGTCGCCGGCGTGGCACCCATGATCTGGTCGAGCGCATCCCGCGAGAACTTTGTCGCGTCAGTTCAGCGGATGCGTGAACGCGTTACCGAGAACATTCCTCCCGAAGAGCGCGATGTGCAGCTCAAACTGGGTCGCGGGGGGCTTCGCGATATCGAATTTACGGTGCAATTGCTGCAACTCGTGCACGGACAAAGCGACGAAAAGGTGCGGCAGACCTCAAGCCTGCGAGCACTGATCGCACTAGCGGAGCACGGCTACATCGGGCGCACGGAAGCGGGAGAGTTCGCGCGCGATTACCGGTTCTTGCGGCTACTTGAGCATCGCATCCAGTTGTCGCGCCTGCGGAGAACCCACTTGATGCCGCGAGATCCTGATGATCTTCGCGTGCTCGCGCGCGCGAGCGGAATTGCCAAGAGTGCGAGCGACCTGACGGAACAGTGGCAGCGCACAAAAGTCGCGGTTCGTCGTTTACACGAGCGTTTGTTCTATCGCCCATTACTTTCAGCGGTTGCAGCGCTTCCTGACGAGGGGATCGCTCTGTCGAGTGATCAGGCTGCTGCGCGTCTTGCGGCCATCGGATTCCTCGACCCCAAGGGTGCATTAGCCCACATCGCTGCGCTCACGGGCGGCCTCACTCGTCGCGCCACTGTGCAGAAAACACTCTTGCCCGTCATGCTGCAGTGGTTCGCCGATGGGGCGGACCCTGACTATGGACTACTGGCATTCCGACGCCTCAGCGAAGCACTGGGGGAGGCGTACTGGTTCTTGAGGATGCTGCGCGATTCCTCTGGGGCGGCAGAGCGGCTGACCCATGTTCTGTCAGCGTCCAAATATGTTGGTTCACTTTTTGAGCGGATACCCGAAGCCGCAGCGTGGCTAGAACATGAGAAAGAGCTTCGCCCACGGTCGATTGAGGTGCTGCGCGAAGAGTCTCGCGCGATTGTCGCTCGTCACCGCGGAGACGAGAATGCTGCGGCGGTTGCGCTGCGCACTGCTCGTCGTCGCGAAGTGCTTCGTCTCGCTCTCGGGTCAATCCTCGGCGTCACCACGATCCAAGAGTTGGGCCGGGGGCTCAGCGATGTGACGACCACTATTCTTGGGGGCGCTCTAGCGGTGCTTCGGCCCGATCCTGATGGCATCGAATTTGGCGTCATCGCGATGGGGCGTTACGGCGGAGCGGAGTCAGGCTTCGGTTCGGACACCGATGTCATGTATGTCTATCGTGCGACGGATGCCGCGAGTGAAGATGCCGCTAAACGTGCTGAAGCTATCGCCAAAGGACTGAAACGCATCACTGAAGATGTGAAACTTCCCTTGGATCTCGATCTGGACCTGCGCCCCGAGGGTAAGAATGGCGCTATTGTGCGCTCACTGGACTCCTACGAGGCCTATTACGAGCGTTGGTCGCTCACTTGGGAAGCGCAGGCGCTACTGCGTGCTCGCGGCGTAGCGGGCGACCTGGGGCTGCTGAACGACTTTGAGACGCTTGCAAACGGTGTGAGATATCCACAGTCGATTTCTCCCCAAGACGTCAGAGAAGTGAAGCGGATCAAGGCGCGTGTGGAGTCCGAACGACTCCCGCAGGCCGCAGACCCATCGCGACACCTCAAACTGGGGCGCGGTTCGCTCAGCGACGTCGAGTGGTTTGTTCAGTTGTTGCAGTTGCAGCACGGCGCTCGAGTAGAGGGGCTGCGTACAACCTCGACTCTGGATGCGCTTGATGCCGCTGTGGCAGAAAAACTTGTCACTGCGTCCGACGCTGCACGCTTGCGTGAAGCTTGGATCTTGGCCTCCCGCGCTCGTTCCGCGATCACGCTCTGGACATCAAAGGCTGCAGACGTTCTGCCGAATGACCGGCTACAACTTGAAGGAATCGCTCGGATGCTCGAGTATCCACCAGGGTCGGCGACCAAGCTCGAAGAAGATTACCTTCGCGCCACGCGTCGTTCTCGACGAGTGTTTGAACGACGCTTCTATGGCGTCGCGAGCACAGTGCGCTCCTAGAAACCGCACTGCATGAGCGGGGGCCGTTCCCTTGCTGGATCGTCGTTTGTTCTCAGCCACACCGTTTAACGCAGATTCGGGCCGCACCCCGAAGGGTGCCGCCCGAATCTATGCGGTGCTAGCGCTTAGACGCCGAAGTACAGTTCGTACTCGTACGGGTGCGGACGCTGCGCGAACGGAAGCAGCTCGTTCGTACGCTTGTAGTCGATCCAGGTCTCGATGAGGTCCTTGGTGAAGACGTTGCCTTCCATGAGGAAGTCGTGGTCAGCTTCGAGAGCCACGAGTGCTTCTTCGAGCGAAGCAGGAACCTGAGGAATCAGGCGTGCTTCTTCGGGGGGCAACTCGTAAAGGTCTTTGTCAACGGGCTCGTGCGGCTCAATTTTGTTCTTGATGCCGTCGAGGCCTGCCATGAGCTGGGCCGCAAACGCGAGGTAAGGGTTACCCGATGCATCGGGTGCGCGGAACTCGATGCGCTTCGCCTTGGGGTTCGTTCCCGTGATTGGGATACGGATGGAAGCCGAACGGTTTCCCGCCGAGTACACGAGGTTCACGGGTGCTTCGAATCCGGGGATCAAGCGACGGTATGAGTTCACGGTCGGGTTGGTGAATGCGAGCACAGCAGGTGCGTGCTTGAGCAGCCCACCGATATACCAGCGAGCGGTGTCGCTGAGTCCGCCGTAGCCCTTTTCGTCGTAAAACAGCGGGGTGCCGTCGTTCCAGAGTGACTGGTGGGTGTGCATTCCCGAGCCGTTGTCACCGAAGATCGGCTTCGGCATGAACGTTGCGGTCTTGCCCCACTCGCTTGCGGTGTTCTTGACGATGTACTTGAACTTCAGGATGTCGTCGCCGGCGTGCACGAGGGTGTCGAACTTGTAGTTGATCTCGCCCTGTCCTGCGGTGCCTACTTCGTGGTGGCTGCGCTCGACCTCGAGTCCAACATCGATGAGCTTCATGACAATGTCGTCACGCAGGTCGGCGTGCTGGTCAACGGGGGAGACCGGGAAGTAGCCGCCCTTCATCGGAGTCTTGTTGGCGAGGTTTCCGCCTTCTTCGATGCGACCGCTGTTCCAGGCGCCTTCGCTGGAATCGACTTCGTAGAAGCTCTTGTTGGCCGTCACTTCGTAGCGAACGTCGTCGAAGATGTAGAACTCGGCTTCCGACGCGAAGAAAGCTGTGTCAGCGATTCCGGTCGAGGTGAGGTACTTCTCAGCCTTCTTGGCAACCTGGCGCGGGTCGCGAGCATAAATCTCACCGTTACGCGGGTTGTAGATGTCAAAAATGATGATCAGGGTGCGCTCGATACGGAACGGGTCAACGTAGGCGGTCGTCACATCAGGAATGAGCTGGAGGTCCGACTCGTGGATCGACTGGAAGCCTCGCATTGATGAACCATCAAAGAGTTGGCCGACCGAGAAGAAGTCTTCATCAACGGAGGCGGCGGGGATGTTGAAGTGTTGCTGAATTCCGGGCAGATCGGTAAATCGGATGTCGAGAAACTTCACGTCTGTGTCCTTGATAAAGGCAAGAACCTCAGACGAATTTGCAAACTTCGGATGAGACATTGAGTGGAACTCCAAGGGGTTCATTGGCGATCGGCTGTCGTTACAACCATCTCTTAGGGTACAGAACCCGAGTTTCGCGAGCATCACCGAATTGTTTCGGGGATGTTACATGCGTGAGATTCGTTAGGCTGAGTCAGTGAATCAGCAGCAAAACTCAAACGATCAGTGGCCGGGCAAGCACATCGGACTTCCGGCTGAGGGCCCGCGTTCGATAGCGAGGCTTGGTCGTCGTCTTGCTGCGCTGGCGGTTGACTGGGGTTTTGCCGTTGTGGTGTCGATCGCGTTCTTCAATTATGACGCTCTCGCGACCCTGGGCGTGTTCGTCACCGCACAGATCGTCCTACTCATCACGGCGAATGGGAGCTTTGGTCATCTCATTATGGGGCTGCGCGTTGTTCCACTCGCCGGCGGCTACCTAGGGTTGTGGCGGCCAATCGTGAGGACGCTCCTCATGGCTTTCGTTATTCCCGCCGTGATTTGGGATTCCGATCAGCGGGGCATGCACGATCGGCTCGCAGGAACACTGCTCGTTCGCCGTTAGTGGCCTTCGCCTGAGAGATGCCGGCCCTAAGCGCACGCTCACACAGGCTTAGGCGCGCTGTGAACGCTGCGCACGTGCTTTCATCGGGTCAATGCCCTTAGGAATAGGGAGCCCGTTCTTATCGAGGGAGGTGAGGCGGTTCGAGATTGCGAGAATTTCCGGCTTGCGGAGCACATTCTTGAGACGACCGAGGGTAGGCGCGAGCTTGTGCAGCGCTACCGAATCAGCGTCAGGGCCTACGTAGATGAAGTGCACCGGAACGTTGGGCAAGAATCGAACCAGTTTGCGGCGTTCGTCTTCGAGCATCTTCTGAGTGCGGCTGCGGGGGCCCTCGCCAATCAGGGCGACTCCGCCCTTGCCCACGGCACGGTACACCGCATCCTGGGTCTTCGGGCTGATGGCGACAGGCATTTCGCTCGCGGTCCAGCCGCGACGCAGTGAGCTCTTTAAGACGGCGCCAACTGCACCGGGCTCTCCTGCGATCTGCGAGTAGGCAGCACGCTCTGCCCGACGACCAAGAACGATGAGGAACGCGAGAAGACCGGCCATGACTCCTGCAACGATGTAGAGCACAAAGCCCAAGACGTTGCCCGCCGATATCAGGAACGCAAGCGCAAGCCCGATAAGAACGGGGAGCAAAAATGCGAGCAAGAAGAACCAAATCGCGAGGTTGTCGTACCGCCTCGTCATCTGGAAAACTTGGTACATCTGCTTGATGCGGCCTGGTTCTTTCGGAGCCTTCGTCTTCTTTTCTCTGCGTGCCATGCTTCTAGGATACGGCCTACAACGCGTTGCTGAATTCCCGATTTGAGCTGTTGCCCAAATCGTGACGCTCTCGGCGGTGCGCTGCTCTCACCTCGCCTCTACTGCATGATGAGTTTGGGACTTCTCCACAGCTCCTTCGTCATGCCGATAGCGTTCGAACAGCCCGCCGAGAATGGGGCTGTGACTGATGACACCGTGGCTGGCTATAGGACCGTTCGTGCCCTCGGCGAGAGTGCGCGCGCAAGGGTTTTTCTTGTGCGCACGCGACAGCTAGAGCAACGAAGCTCTGTAACGGCGCCGTCGGCGCAGGGGCAGGTGATCGGAGAAACACCACTGGTCACACGAGCCCTTAAGCAGTTTCATGCCGGCACTACAAGCGCACAAGTTCTTACCGAAGTCGAGTGCCTGTCACGCGCAACCGGCGCGCATACCGTTGCTCTTGACGATCTAGCTGCTTCCGCGGACGACCAACCGATTGTTGTTGTGCGCTGGATCGGAGCGGGCTCGCTCCGGAGGCTACTGCGTGATCGGAGTTCGTTGCGGCCCGGCGAAGCGATCACTGTCATCGCGCCACTGATTGGTGCGCTCACCCGCGTCCATCAGTCGGGAGTCGCAATCGGCGCTGTAAGTCTGGATGCTGTTCGATTTGATGATTCTGGGTGCCCATTCTTCACAGAGTTTGGGTTCGCCCAGTTGACCGACACGAGCCCAACTCCCGCCGAGCTCCAGTTGAACCAGAAGTTTCGAGAGGACCGACGTCAATTGGCAACCTTGGCAAGCAGTGTGCTTGCTGCGGTGAATGCTGGCACGGAAGGTTCGCGTTCAGTGTGTGAGCTCAGTGAGTGGCTCAGCGACGACGCAAACACTGGCTCGCCAGACTGGGGTCAACAGCTCGAGCAGAAGTTGTTTTGCATTGGCGCACCAGAGCCCCTCCGGCTTGCGAGCGATGCATCGGATGCGGCGACCACGGTATCAAGTTCGGTGCGCTTGGTCGCTGCGGCCGACCCCGCTCGCGCGGTTCCAGCATTGAGTGAGGCGAGTTCTCTACTCGCTTTACCTCCGTGGCTAGATGGCCATATTGCTGAGGGGGTGCAGCAGGTACAGCACCGATGCGCGAGTGCCCTCAGTGCGTTGGCGGCGTGGTGTCGCCCTGTACGGGTGCGCACGTGGGTGCTCGCCGCAATCGGTCTAATCTGTGTGCTCGCGGCCGGTGTGCTGTTCGCTGTTGAGGCCGTGGACGCCGAGGACGTAAGCGAACAGGCGAACGAGGCGTCGGGATTCGGCGAGACATTGGTGCTGGAGACGCCGATTGCGACGGACGTGGTCGACGAGCTTCCTGTCGACGCGGCGCATGCACTGCCGTTGTTGCTCAAAACGAGGTCCGAGTGCCTTCGGGATCTCTCTGTGGTGTGTCTCGAGTCCGTTTCTCCGCGTGGAACACCGGCCTATACCAACGATGTCGCACTTGTGGAGGCTGTGCTGGACGGCGGCGAGTTGCCGACCGCAGCACTGCTCGATGCAGATACCAGAGTCGAGACACAACAGCTCGGGGACAGCGTGCTCTTTGAGTTCGTGGGCGGGGATACAAGCCAATCGGCCTCGGTCCTTCTAGTGAAGGGCGAGGCCGGTTGGCGAATCAGGAGCTACACGCTGCCTGAGTGATTCGAGTTGAGCTAGATGCCGAGCTTGTCGGCGAAGTCGCCGCCTTCAAGACGGTTCTTCATGTCGACGAGGAAGCGAGCTGCGTCAGCGCCGTCCACAATGCGGTGGTCGTAGCTGAGTGCCAAGTACACCATCGAACGGATTCCGATCGAGTCACCATGGGCATCGCTGATAACAACGGGTTTCTTAGTGACGATTCCGGTGCCCAAAATCGCAGACTGCGGGAGGAACACAATCGGAGTGTCGAACAGGGCGCCGCGCGAACCGGTGTTGGTCAGCGTGAACGTTCCGCCCGAAAGCTCGTCTGGCGTGAGCTTGTTGTCGCGAGTGCGCTGTGCGAGATCGGCGATCTCTCCAGCAAGACCCGCAAGGTCAAGCGATGCGGCATCGCGGATGACCGGCGTAAGAAGTCCACGCTCGGTGTCTACAGCGATGCTGATGTTCTCCTGCGCTGGGTACACGATCGAATTGTCTTCGATTGTCGCGTTGATAATCGGGTTCGACGTGAGTGCCTCGGCCGCAGCAAGTGCGAAGAACGGCAGGAACGAAAGCTTCGTTCCTGTTTTCTCGTGAAACTTGTCTTTGACCGAATTGCGGAAGTTCGCAACGGCCGTGACATCGACCTCGACGACAGAGGTGAGCTGCGCAGAAGACTGCATCGAGATAACGGCACGCTCGGCAATGACCTTGCGCAGTCGAGACATCGGAACTGTTGTGCCACGAAGCGGTGAAACCTCGCGAACGGCGGGCGCGGCTGGAGCAGCTGCAGGAGTTTCAGTGCTTGACGCCTTTTCGCTAGCCTCAAGAACATCCTGCTTGCGAATCCGACCGCCGACACCGGTACCGGTGAGCGTGCTCACGTCGACACCACGCTCGTTGGCAAGCTTGCGAACGAGCGGAGTGAGGTATCCGGCCTGCGAGTCGTCAGCATCTGAGTCGTCATCATCGGACTCGTCGCTGCTCTCCGAAACTTCCTCTGCAGCAGGTGCAGCAGGTGCAGCAGGTGCAGCAGGTGCATCTTCAGTGGGCGTGGCCTCTTCAGCGGGTGGGGCTTCAGTAGCGGGAGCTTGCTCAGCTGGTGCGGCCTCTTGCTGAGTTTCCTCAGCAGCTGCGGCCGGAGTTTCAGCTGCGGCCGGAGTTTCAACAACAGGGGCAGCGGGCTCGGCGGCGGCAGGCGCAGCTTCTTCTGCTGGTGCTTCGGCTGGCTCTTCAGCGGCCGGTGCAGCAGCTTCGGCGGCGGGTTCAGCCTCTGCCTCAGCGGCTGGTGCAGAGGGCGCTGTCTCGGCTTCTGCAGCAGCAGGCTCAGACTCGGCGGCGGGAGCGGCGTTTGAGCTACCCGAACCGTCACCGATTCGTACCAGCGCGGTGCCTACTTCAACTGTCTCGTCTTCGGCAACCAAAATCTCTTCGATGACACCGGCAACGGGAGAAGGAATCTCCGTGTCTACCTTGTCGGTCGAGACTTCGAGCAGGGGCTCGTCAACCTCTACGCTCTCGCCGACTTGCTTAAGCCAGCGGGTCACCGTGCCCTCGGTGACACTCTCGCCGAGTGCCGGAAGGTTAACGGATTCGCTCATCAGTACTGCTCCTTTGTGATGCTTGTAGTCAATAGCTTAGTTCCGTGGTTGAGGCGGAGGCTATACCGCGTGAAGCGGCTTGCCTGCCAGAGCGAGAAATGCCTCGCCGAGGGCCTCGTTTTGAGTGGGGTGTGCGTGTAGCAACGGCGTTATGTCTTCTGGATGTGCTTCCCAGTTGACGATGAGCTGTGCTTCACCGATCAGTTCGCCTACGCGTGCGCCGATCATGTGCACGCCAATGACGGGGCCATCAACGACGCGAACGACCTTGATAGATCCGGTAGTGCCGATGATGGCGCTCTTGCCGTTTCCGCCCAGGTTGTAGTCGTAGGCCTTGACGTTGTCAGCGCCGTGCAGCTCGACTGCCTTGGCTTCGGTCAGACCAATGGAGGCAACCTCAGGGTCGCTGTAGGTGACCTTGGGGATGTTGAGATCATCGATCACGATCGGCTTGAGGCCGGCGATTTCTTCGACTACGAAGATTCCCTGCTGGAACCCGCGGTGTGCGAGTTGGAGGCCGGGAACAATGTCGCCAACCGCGAATACGCCGGCAACGTTTGTTGCGAGTCGATCGTTCGTCAAGACGAAGCCGCGATCCATTTCAATGCCGACTTCTTCGAATCCGAGACCCGCAGTTGACGGGCCACGACCGACAGCAACGAGAAGAAGCTCTGCCTCAACGATTTCGCCGTTCTCGAGAGTGACAACCACTCCATCGTCGTTCTGTTCAACGCTCTTGAATCGCACGCCGGTGTGGAAGTTGATGCCACGACGGCGGAAAGCGCGCTCGAACTGCTTGCTTACTGATTCGTCCTCGTTCGGAACAAGGTTGGGGAGACCCTCGATGATCGTCACCTCGGAGCCCCAGCTCTTCCAGACGCTGGAGAACTCGACACCGATTACGCCGCCGCCGAGAACAGCAACCTTCTTGGGCACGAAATCGAGCTCAAGAGCCTGTTCGGAGGTGATTACGCGGCCACCGATTTCGAGACCGGGGAGCGATCGCGAGTACGAACCCGTAGCAAGAATCACGTTCTTGCCCACAACGGTTTCTTCGCCAACTTGAACTGTGTTGGGCGCAACCAGCTTGCCTTCACCCTCGATGACGGTGATTCCGCGCATCTTGATGAGGCCTTGGAGGCCCTTGTACTTGCTGGCAACGATGTCCTGGCGGTATTTAGTGACGCCAGCAATATCAATGCCCTCGAGCGTGGTGTTTACGCCGTACTTGGCGGCTTCTCGGGTCACGTCAGCAACTTCTGCCGAGTGCAGAAGCGCCTTGGTGGGGATGCAACCCACGTGCAGACAGGTGCCGCCGAGCTTGTCCTTCTCGATCAAGCCAACGGTCATGCCTAGTTCGGAGGCGCGCAACGCAGCTGCGTAACCACCACTTCCTCCACCTAGAACGACAAGGTCAAAATTGTGCTCAGCCAATACAGCAGCTCCTCTGTAAGGAAATTGATCGCCGGCCCGCAGGGTTGTTTACGGTGCGACCGGATGGTGCGGTTAGAACCCGCATGAAAAAACCTTACTACGGACGAGAAAATTCCTCGGCCAGTTCGATGAGTGTTCTCACACCGATTCCGGTGGCACCCTTGCCGACATAACCCCAGCCACTAGCGCGATTATCGGAAGGACCGGCAATATCAATGTGCGCCCAGGGGATGGTCTCGGTGCTGTCAGCGCGCTTGCCGACAAAGTCCTTGAGGAAAGCAGCGGCGATCAGCATGCCACCGGCAGAGTTGCCGGCCTTGATGTTCGCGATGTCGGCAATATCAGACGCGAGCATGGGGCGCAGTTCCGGGCTGATGGGCATCGGCCAGAATGGCTCACCCACCCGATCTGCAACCGCGACTACCTGATTGACGAGATCCTTATCGCCCATAGCGCCGGCGTAGCGGTTTCCGAGAGCGACCACGGCGGCACCGGTAAGCGTGGCGATATCCACAATGGCATCAGGGTTCTCTTCGCTGGCAACGACAAGGCCATCCGCCATGACGAGGCGACCCTCAGCATCCGTATTGAGCACTTCGACAGTCTTGCCGCCACGAATAGTCAATACATCGTTGGGACGTATGGCGGTCCCGGATGGCATGTTCTCGGCTAGGCACAGCCACGCCGTGAGCCGCACGTTGGTGCCGAGCTTCGCGCAAGCCTCAACAACGGCCATGACGGTTGCCGCGCCACTCATATCGAACTTCATGCCGATCATGCCGAGGCCTGGCTTCAGCGAAAGCCCTCCCGAATCGAAGGTGATTCCCTTGCCGACTAGCGCAAGGTGTTTGGTAGCGCCGTCGGGGTTGTAGCTGAGCTTGACGAGACGCGGGCCTCGGCTCGAGCCCTGACCAACGCCGAGGATGCCGCCAAAGCCGCCCTCTTCGAGTTCTTTCTCTGCAAGAACTTCGACCTCTACATTGTCGAGTGCGGCAAGTTCACTGGCGCGATCCGCGAAAGTTGCGGGGTAAAGCTCACGAGGTGCTTCATTCACGAGGTCACGAGTCACATGAGTCGCGTAGGCAATGATCGTTGCTCGTTCGATCAAGGCTGCATCGTCTATCGGGCTCACGACGGTAATGGCCGTGGCGAGGCTTTTGGATGCCTCGGGCTTGCTAGAGCGGTACGTGTCGTAGGAGTAGGCGCCGATCGCTGCGCCTTCGAGTGCGGCGAGTGTGTCGTCAGCCGACTCCGTCCCCAAGGCAAGCGCGATGTGCGCGGCTCCACGCAACTGGCGCGCCGCCGACCCTGCGGCGTACCGTAAGATTTCTGGGGTGACTGCCGTGTCGCCGAGGCCGATAAAGGCAACCGCAGGCGCGGCGATACCGGATGCCGGAATGCGGTGAAGTTCGTCTTGCGCACCAGTGGCGCCGATGATGTTCAGAGCCTCAGCAAAAGGCGCGAGAGCGGCCGAGGTGTCGACCAGCTGCGGTCCAGAATCGGTCTTCACCACCCCGATAACGAGTACATCGGTTTCGATCTCGGAGGCGGGCGCGGTGGACAAATGCAACGTAGCAACGGTCATGCCCCCATGATATCCAGCATCCACCTGCATGTTCGCTAGCAGCATGACGCTGTGGGCCGTAATCCTCAGGATGCGGGCGTGCACGCGATTAGAGTTGAATTATGCGAGATCCAGCCGGCCTATATGACATCGCGACAGATGTTGCTGGGGTGCCGCGCGGTCTCCCGCTCGTCGCCGGCCTTACAGGGTTCGCCGACGCGGGTGGAGCGGTAAGCCAGCTCAGCCAGTATCTTCTCGATACTCTCGAACGCACTGTGGTCGCGTCATTCGACAACGATGCGCTTCTCGATTATCGTGCCCGTCGCCCCACGATTTACTTTGATCAAGATCACTTGAGCGATTACCGTCCGGCCAAGCTTGAGCTGTACCTAGCGAAGGACGAGTTGGGGCAGCCCTTCTTGCTCCTCACCGGTTACGAGCCGGACTTTCAATGGGAGCGTTTTTCTGCCGCTGTTCTGAGACTCGTCGAAAAGTTTGGTGTGAAATCGACGACGTGGGTGCACGCGATCCCGATGCCGGTTCCGCACACGAGAAGCATTGGCGTCACTGTGAGCGGAAATCGCACTGAGCTGATTGATTCGCTGTCAGTGTGGAAGCCGCACACTCAAGTGCCGGCCAATGCGATGCATTTGATCGAGTTCCGATTACAGGAGCTCGGGCATCCCACTGCCGGCTTTGTTTTGCTCATTCCCCACTACCTGGCTGACACCGAATGGCCAACTGCTGCGGTTACCGCGCTGGAAAGCGTAAGCGCGGCTACTGGACTGATCTTCCCCACAGACAGGCTTCGCGAGGACGGCCGAGAGTTTGTGGCCAAGATCGACACCCAAGTCGAAAGCAATCAAGAACTTGCGCGTCTTGTCGGAACTCTTGAGGAGCGGCACGACAACTACATGGAAGAAAACCCCATGCGGTCGCCGTTGACAGATGAAGACGGCGAATTGCCATCTGCAGACGAGATTGCTGCCGAACTGCAAAAGTTCCTAGCGATTAAGCGTGCCGGCGACGACGACAGTAACCCTAGGTTGCCTCTCTAGCTCTGGTGTTCGGCACCAGAAAAGCGTGGCATACTAGAAGTAAGACCCGTTCTTGTTCTAGAACCGTTTTGCAGTGCGCAGAACTTTCAGATACTTGACATGGGTCTTAGTACTGCCCGAAAACCTCGGAAAGGTGTTCACATGGCGACCCGAACTAAGGTTGCGGAGTCCGCAACCGCAACAAAGAAGGCTCCTGCTAAGGCAGCAGCACGCACGAAAGCCGCCGACGCGGTAGACGAGGCGACCACAGCGGCCGACGGCGCGGAGAGCACCGCCACAAAGCCTGCGACCAAGAAACCAGCAGCCAAGAAGGCAACGACGACGAAGTCGACCGCCGAATCGGCAACGGCAACGAAAGCAGCGGCAGTCAAGAAGCCCGCTGCGGCTAAGGCGCCCGCCAAGGCGAAAGCGCCGGCCAAGTCCAGGAAGGCCGCCGCAGCCGCCGTTGAAATCGTTGAGGCTGACGGCAACGAAGAGTCCAAAGACGACGAAGAAGAAAAGTCAACAAGCAAAGACGAAGCACTGCCCACTGGCGCGCTCGTATTGTCGCTCGTAGATGACGAAGATGACGTTCCGGTTTACTCGGCTGCGATCACTGGCGCTACCGCTGACCCCGTCAAGGACTACCTGAAGCAGATCGGTAAAGTCGCACTGCTCAACGCAGCTCAAGAGGTTGAGCTCGCGATGCGCATCGAAGCCGGACTGTTTGCAGAAGACAAGCTTGCAGCGATGGCGCCAGCCGAAGTTCGCTCGACCCTCGGTCGTGAACTTCAGTGGGTTGCTAAAGACGGTCAGCGCGCCAAGAGTCACTTGCTCGGTGCAAACCTTCGACTGGTGGTTTCGCTCGCAAAGCGCTACACCGGCCGTGGAATGCAGTTCCTTGACCTCATCCAAGAGGGAAACTTGGGCCTTATCCGTGCCGTCGAGAAGTTCGACTACACGAAGGGCTTCAAGTTCTCCACTTACGCCACGTGGTGGATCCGCCAGGCAATTACCCGTGCCATGGCCGACCAGGCTCGCACGATTCGTATTCCCGTGCACATGGTCGAAGTCATCAACAAGCTTGCTCGTGTTCAACGCCAGATGCTTCAGGACTTAGGCCGCGAGCCCACTCCAGAAGAGCTGTCGCGCGAACTAGATATGACGCCCGAGAAGGTCGTCGAGGTTCAGAAGTACGGCCGCGAACCCATATCGCTTCACACCCCACTTGGTGAAGACGGCGACAGCGAATTTGGTGACCTCATTGAGGACACCGAGGCGGTCGTACCGGCGGATGCGGTTGGTTTCACGATGCTGCAGAAGCAGTTGGAGAGCTTGCTCGACTCGCTCTCGGAGCGTGAAGCCGGAGTAATCCGCATGCGCTTCGGGCTCGGCGATGGCATGCCTAAGACGCTTGACCAGATCGGCGATACGTTCGGTGTAACTCGCGAACGTATCCGTCAGATCGAGTCCAAGACGATGGCCAAGCTGCGCCACCCGTCACGCTCGCAGTCACTGCGCGACTACCTCGAATAGGCCAACAATGGGTGCTGAAGCGAACGCTGGAAAAAGTCTCACCGTCGAGGTCGATGGGGTCGTATACGAACGCCTACCCATCAAGACTCGATTGGTGATTCGTGACGACGACATCGTTCAGGTGGTGTCGGAGTACGCAACGGATGTCGTGCGCGATGGGGACATTCTCTTCGTGACCGAGAAAATCGTTGGCATCACACAGGGGCGGGCGTATCCGATCTCCGAGGTCACCCCACGCAAGCTAGCGACAACTCTCTCGAAGTACGTCACGAAGACGTCGCACGGTATCGGACTCGGCATGCCCGAGACTATGGAGATGGCGCTGCGCGAGTGTGGCACGCCTCGTATCCTTTTTGCAGCCGCAGTGGCTGCGGTCACCAAGACCGTGGGCCGACGTGGCGACTTCTACCGAATCGCTGGTCCTAAGGCTCGCGCGATTGATGGGCCGACGAAGAACACAATCCCGCCATACGACTCCCATGTGGTCCTTGGTCCAGCGCGACCCAACGGCGTCGCCAGCGACATCGCTCAGGCGCTAGGCGGCTCGATCACGGTCGCTGTCGTAGACATCAATGACTTCGGCGGCAACATTCTTGGGTCGACTGACAAATCCACCAATGCGTTGGTTCTGCAGGTTCTGCAAGACAACCCTCTGGGTCAGGATCACCAGAGCACACCTCTAGGCGTCATCCGTCGCGCAGCACAGGCCTAGTCAGGCCTGCGGGCTTACACAGCCCATCGCAATCGTCACTAGCGATGGAGATGAAAGCGCTAGCACCGGCACCCGCGTCGCGAGCGCTGTTAGAAGTCGATGACTTCGCGGAACTTGGGCAGTAGCCCAGTCTTGATTCCGGTGAGGCTCGGCTTCATCTGAAATACGCCGGTGTTGTAATTGCCCTCGATAATGGCAGGCCCAGTGGTCGAGATTGCGATGTCCCATCCGACGTAAGGAATCTGCGGGATTACTCGAGAGACGGTGTCGAGAGTGCTCAGTACCTCGTCGTAGAGCGGAACCTGAAAGCCGACAATAGGTATTCCCGTTTGCGGGTGATCGGTGAAGGTGTTCGCGTACTTATCGAAGGCGCCATAGGGAGCGATGCCGGTCTTCTCGTTGAGCACCGTGTACATTCCGCCGCGGCCGTAATTGTCGACGTCGGCGCCGTTGCCCATTCGCAAAACAGCCTCCAGAACATGCACGTCGCTGCCGTCGAAGAAAGTGATCATGCGCAGTGAGTTCACACTCGTTGGGCACAGCGCTGACATGCCTGGATGCTGCTCGATGAATGCTTCTACGAGAAACTGGCGGTTATTCATGAGCTCGCGATACAGAGCGTGCGGGTCGCTCAATTCTTCGCCGGAATGTTTCTCGATTCCTGCGCCACTCATGCTGTCTACAACCTTGACCATGATGGGGTCGTGGGAACTGACGAACTCCACAAAATCTGATTCGCTGGCAGTTCTCAGATCGAGCCAGTCGCGGCCAAGCCACTCGTCGAACGTTGCGTTGAATGTTGGCTTGTCATAGAAGCGTTCGCGGAAGTCGCGCTGGTTGTACTTGACCACGATCGAGTTAGCGTTTCCGCTAGTAATCCAGGTGCGTCGCTCAGCACGACTGAGCACGTTGAACTCGAACTCCTCGTAGTCGAGGTAGCCGGCTTGATAAACAAGGGAGCACCACACCATGTCGAGCAAGATCAGAATCAAGGGTGTGCGATCGCGCGCGCTGATAGCCCTCGCTACCGCCAGCATGTTCTTGACATCCAGCGATTTGAGACGCGACACGTAGTGTCGGATGCGCTTCACAGTTCTCCTACGAAGGTCACACCGACACGCGTGCCGGTGACGAGCTAACTAACTGACGAAACTAAACAGTGCGTCCAGCAGTCAGACGGCTCGACTCGTCGATCCAGTTCAGCGCGGTCGGGAACAGCTTTTCCTTGAACTTGGCTCCATGGTGAGCGCAGAAGAGAAGATCGCCACTGGCGAGTGTCGCGCGAATGTATGCCTGCGCGCCACAACTGTCACAGCGATCGAGCGCCGTGAGGGTGTAGTCCATCTCATCGACTGTGGTGTCTTCTGTTGCAATGTTCGACATGGCCTACTCCTTGCTCTCTTGCGGTTGTTAATCCGTACGCCTATACAAGCATGAGGACCTGCGGATTGTTCCTATATCGGGGGCATTTCGCTCAGCGCGTATCAGAATTGATCGGCATCAGTGTCCCCGGGCGGTGGGTGTCGATGAGCGGCAATGTCGTGCGAAGAACGTAGTCTTAACGCTGGTCTTCCGTCGTCAAACCCTAGGAGCACATCATGGCGAGCTCTGACTATTCAGCCCGTCACCTCTCAGTACTTGAGGGGCTCGAAGCAGTTCGCAAGCGTCCCGGTATGTACATCGGTTCAACCGACTCACGTGGGCTTATGCACTGCCTGTGGGAGATCATCGACAACTCGGTAGACGAGGCACTCGATGGGCATGGTTCAGAGATCAGTGTGATTCTGCACGCCGACGAGAGCGTTGAAGTTCGTGACCAGGCACGTGGAATCCCCGTCGACATTGAACCCAAAACAGGACTCTCGGGCGTCGAGGTCGTCTTCACGAAGCTGCACGCAGGCGGAAAGTTCGGTTCTGGGTCGTATGCGGCATCCGGTGGACTCCACGGCGTTGGCGCTTCAGTGGTCAACGCACTGTCTGAACGACTCGACGTCGAGGTCGACCGTGATGGCAAGACCTGGGCTATGTCGTTTCATCGCGGGGAGCCAGGAACGTTTGCGGATTCCGGCGCACCGACACCAGACGCGCCATTTAGTCCCTTTGTTTCGGGTAGTGAGCTGCGAGTAGTCGGCAAGGTTCCCAAGGGCCGAACCGGAACACGCGTTCGCTACTGGGCTGACCACCAAATTTTCACCAAGGGTGCAGCATTCCAGTCTGATGGTCTGATTGATCGACTGCGTCAAACTGCTTTTCTCGTGCCTAATCTCACGCTGAACGTTACGGATGAGCGAGGGGATGAGCCACGTCGCGAGAGCTTTGCGTTTGAAGGTGGAATCTCTGAGTTCGTCGAACACCTCGCCGTTGACCCGCCGATTACCGACACGTGGCGACTCACCGGCTCCGGGGGATTCACCGAGAGTGTTCCGGTGTTGCAAGAGAACGGCCACATGGTTTCGACCGAGGTCTCCCGAGATTGTGTTGTAGATGTCGCGTTGCGCTGGGGCACCGGCTACGAAACGGTAGTCAAAAGCTTTGTCAATATAATCGCGACGCCCAAGGGGGGAACGCACCTTGCGGGCTTCGAGCAGAGTCTGCTCAAGTTCTTGCGCTCCGAGACGGAAAAGAATGCACGCCGCCTCAAGCTCGGCAACGACAAGCTCGACAAAGACGATGTGCTCGCGGGGCTCACCGTCGTGTTGACCGTGCGTTTGCCTGAGCCTCAGTTCGAGGGCCAGACCAAGGAAGTCTTGGGAACACCAGCGGTTCGTGCAATTGTCGCCAAGGTTGTTGCCGCAGCTCTCGCCGAGAAGTTCTCGTCAACGAAGCGTGACGATAAGGCGCAGTCTTCGCTTGTGCTCGACAAGGTCGTTGCCGAGATGAAGTCGCGCATTTCTGCTCGCGCGCATAAAGAAACTCAGCGCCGCAAGAATGCTCTTGAGAGCTCAAGCCTGCCGGCGAAACTCGTCGACTGTCGCTCCAACGATGTCGCGAACAGTGAACTCTTCATCGTGGAGGGTGACTCTGCGCTCGGTACAGCCAAACTGGGCCGCGATAGCGAATATCAGGCGCTCTTGCCGATTCGAGGCAAAATCCTCAACGTTCAAAAGGCATCCATCAGCGACATGCTCTCAAACGCTGAGTGCGCGTCGATCATTCAGGTGATCGGTGGAGGTTCTGGGCGCAGCTTCGATCTCTCAACGGCTCGCTACGGCAAAGTCATCATCATGGCGGATGCAGACGTCGACGGTGCCCACATCCGCACGCTGCTGTTGACGCTCTTCTTCCGCTACATGCCCGACATGATCCGGGATGGTCGGGTTTACGCCGCGGTTCCGCCGCTGCACCGGGTCGTCGTCATTAACCCCGGTTCGAAGCCCAACGAAACTATTTACACGTACTCCGAGAAAGAGCTCAACGGTGTTCTGGCTGGGCTCAAGAAGTCGGGTAAGCGCTACCAGGATCCAATCCAGCGCTACAAGGGTCTGGGGGAGATGGACGCCGACCAACTGGCGACGACAACCATGGACCGCAACAACCGCGTGCTGCGCCGCGTGAATATTTCGGATGCCGAACAGGCTGGTTCAGTCTTCGAACTGCTCATGGGCAACGAGGTTGCCCCGCGCAAGGAATTCATTATTCAGGGCCAGGGTCTCGACCGCGACCGCATCGACATCTAGCGACGTTGCGGCACGAGCCTGCCGCGCCCGCAGTCTTGCCGTGCGCAACGCGAGCACCCGATCCGTGAGATATTCAGAGTGGGCGCTCCGCGAAGCGTTGCTACGGAGCCGTGCCGATCGAGCCAATCACGCTCTCTAATGGCGTTCCTGAGGCGTCACGCTTGGTCAGCTCAGTTGGTAGCTGGCGCACGACCCCGTCGGGCGCCACAGCGGTGGCAGGGGCCGTTCCGACCCATCCCAGCGTCAGCACGTCTTCACCTTTGAGCAGCGAGTGTGCACGCACGCCGCCCGTGCCTCGGCCCTTCGCCGGGAACTGGTCGAATTCGCTGACCTTCGCGCGTCCCGGGTCGGTTCCGGCAATTGTTGAGCTCGAACCGGAGACGGTGACCGCGACAGGATCTGACCCGGGGTCGACGGAGTCGAAGAAGATCACACCGGCACCGGGATCCACTCGAATTCCCGCCATTCCACCGGCGGTGAGTCCTTGAGGGCGCACCGATGACGCAGCAAAATGAAGCAGTTGCGCGTGTGACGTGATGAATGTGAGCTCGTCACCCTCGCTGCTGTGTGCGGCGCCGACTAGTTCGTCGCCGTCCTTGAGCGCGATGACCTCAAAGTCGGGCTTTGACGGCCACGCGCCGGGAGCAACGCGCTTAACGGTGCCCTGTCGTGTGCCCAACGCGATTGGCTGTTCGCTGTCGAGAGAGACGAGCGCCAACACCTTCTCTTTGCCGTCGATGGCCAGGTACTCATTGATTTTGGCGCCCGCACCAAGCTGTACCGAACTCGAGGGCACGCTCGGCAGATCCATTGCGGTGAAGCGGATGAGGCGGCCGCGATTGGTGATTGCGCCAATTTCGGAGCGACTCGTCGTCGTCACTCGCGATCGGATCGCATCGTGTTTCGAGCGGCGAGGGGCCGCAAGCGCGGTTTCACCTTCGGCGATGCCCACACGAATTACTCGACCCGTTGTCGAAAGCAACACGACGCACGGCTCATCAGCGATCTCAAGGACAGGTAAGTTCTTGCGCGCAGCCGCACGAGAAGTTGTTGCAATGGAGGCGGGGGCCTCGGTTAGCAAGGTGCGGCGCGGAGTCCCGAATTTCTCTGATACCTCTTCCAGCTCGTCGGAGACGAGCGCACGGATCAGATTGTCGTCTGCGAGCAATGTTTCGAGTCGCGCGATCTCTGCGCGCAGTTTTTCGGCCTCGGCCTCGAGCTCGATCCTGCTGAATTTGGTGAGACGACGCAGTCGGAGTTCAAGAATGTACTCAGCCTGCAGCTCGCTCAGGTCAAAGACGTCGCGCAGTCGAGTGCGAGCTTGATCGCTGTCATCGCTCTGGCGAATGACCTGAATGACCTCATCGATGTCGACGATGGCAACGAGTAGCCCTTCGACTAGGTGCAACCGCTCGCGGTGCTTGGTGAGACGGAATGTGCTGCGTCGGGTCACAACCTGAAGGCGGTGCTTGAGGAACACTTCGAGCAGAGCCTTGAGTCCAAGCGTCTGCGGACGCCCATCAACGAGGGTGACCGCGTTGATGCTGAAGTTGTCTTCTAGGGGAGTGAGGCGGTAGAGCTGTTCGAGTACGGCATCCGGGCTAAAGCCAGTCTTGATGCCGATGACGAGTCGCAAGCCATGGTTACGGTCGGTCAGGTCGGTCACATCAGAGATGCCAACGATCTTCTTGGCGTTGACGCCGTCTTTGATCTTCTCGATGACGCGCTCTGGGCCGACGAGGTAGGGGAGCTCCGTGACGACGAGTCCCATCTTGCGTGCCGTGATCGATTCGACGGACACCTTTGCTCGTGTCTTGAAAGCACCGCGACCATTCGCATAGGCATCTTTGACTCCGTCAAGGCCGATGATTTTTCCACCTGTCGGAAGATCGGGCCCCGGGACGAACTGCATAAGAGCTTCGAGCGAGGCATCAGGATTCGCCAGCAAGTGGCGCGCGGCACCGACTACTTCGATGAGGTTATGCGGCGCCATGTTTGTGGCCATTCCAACAGCAATTCCACTTGCCCCGTTGACGAGCAAATTGGGGAACGCGGCGGGAAGAACCTCAGGTTGGGTGGTGGAGTTGTCGTAATTGGGAACAAAATTGACGACGTCTTCGTCGAGGTTGTCGGTCATTGCGATCGCTGACGCCTGCAGGCGTGCCTCGGTATAACGGGGAGCTGCTGGGCCGTCATCCAACGAACCAAAGTTGCCGTGACCGTCGATGAGCGGCACGCGCAAAATGAAGCTTTGGGTTAGGCGCACCATCGCGTCGTAGATCGAGGCATCACCGTGAGGGTGCAGCTTTCCCATGACATCGCCGACGACTCGAGACGACTTGACGTGGCCTTTCTCTGGACGAAGGCCCATCTCGCTCATCTGGTACAGAATGCGGCGTTGCACCGGCTTCAGGCCGTCGCGTGCGTCGGGAAGTGCGCGCGAATAAATTACGGAGTACGCGTACTCCAAGAACGACCCCTGCATTTCAGTGGTTACATCGATGTCTTCGATGCGTTCGCCGGCAGGGGAGTCTGGGGTGGGTTTTGTGGGAGTAGCCATAGGATTGCCCTAATGTTACCGGCGCTCAACCCAGACTCAGCGAACCTTACCGATGTGTTGTCAAGTTCACTCCAGGCAATCGAAGGTGAGGCCAATCGCTTTAGCTTGCCGTCGGTCAGACACGCGGTGGTCTTGCTTGTCGACGGCCTTGGTGCACACAGCCTCAAAGCTAGATCCGGTCACGCTCGAACTCTCAGTGCGGCATTCTCTAAGCACTCGGTAATTCAGTCTGGATTTCCCACCACGACGGCAGCGGCGATCGCGAGTCTCACCACCGGCGCGCGCGCGGGCCAGCATGGTCTGGTCGGCTATAGCGCCCTCGATACCGTCAATGACCGCGTGCTCAACCAGCTTTCGGGATGGGATGCTCGGCTAGACCCGGCAACTTGGCAACGGGTGCCGACACTCTTCGAGCGCGCTAGCGAGCGGGGTCACACCGCGGTGGCTGTCGGGGCAGCCCGCTACCGCGATTCCGGGTTTACGCGAGCGGTCCTCCGCGGAGCCAAGTACATTGCGGCTGGATCACTGGCTGAGCGACTGCGCGCAGCCGTTGCTGTTGCGGATACCAGCGACGCGGCATCCATCACTTACGTTTATGCGCCCGAACTTGACATGGCTGGACACGCTCACGGCTGGCAGTCATCCCAGTGGACCCATGCCCTTGAGGCTCTCGATGGGGCATTGGCAGGGGTTGTCGGCCGCCTCGCTAACGACCAGGGAATGCTGGTCACCGCCGATCACGGAATGGTCGACGTTCCGACTCACGCACACGTGCTCTTCGATACTGCCCCTGAACTGCTTGTGGGGGTCCGACACATCGCTGGTGAACCGCGGTGTCTCCAACTTCATCTCGAGCCTGGAGTTAGCGCAGAAGAAAGCAAGCGCGTACTCGATCGTTGGCAAGAAGCTGAAGGGCACCGCTCGTGGGTCGTCAGTCGTGATGAGGCGATCGCTGCGGGCTGGTTTGGTGATGTTGACCCGGATGTTGCACCGCGCATCGGAGATGTCATCGTCGCCGCGCGCAAGGCGATTGCGTACTACGACTCGCGCATACCGAACGATCATGGGCGGCTCATGGTCGGCCAGCACGGTTCGTGGTCAGACGATGAGCTGCGTGTTCCTCTGCTGCGGTTTGGAGCGTTCGCGCACTAGCGCGTGGCGAGCCGGCGTCGACTGTGCCCGCTGCACGTGAATTGTTTAGGCGGGATCGTCGTCCGGCTTAGTGCCGAAGACGATGTCGTCCCAACTGGGCATTGCTACCCGGCGTCTGCGCGCCTTCGCTGTCGGCTGGGGCGCTGTCGCGTGAGGAGGTGCGGGGGTGTCATGCCTCTGCTCAACAACGGGAGGATCGAGAAGCCGCATTGATGGCTCAGGGCTAGTGGATGGCGCTTCATCCTCGTCTTCAGCGTCGAAGCTCGCGGGCTCGCGCTCGCCACGGCGTCGGCGTAGAGCGTCGAGGAGGTCGGCAGTTTGGTTGCCAACTCCCGCTTCCGCTGTGCGGTCACGCATGACCGGAAGCTCTGCCGGCCGAATGGGTGCTGGCTCTTCGTCGAGGTCGTTGACGTCGAACGCGCCGCTGTCGAAGCGCGCTGCATCCGCTGTGCTGTCTGCCGGAGCCACTGCGCGGAGTCGCGGAATGAGCGCACCGGCAGCTTCGCCCTGTTGTGACAAGGTTTTCGCTTCGTTGTTGAGAGGTGACAGCGATTGACGTTTCGGGTCAAACTGCCAGCGGGCGTCATGGTCAATTTCGCTGGCGGTGAAAGCCAGCTTCACGATCCAGCCTGTTTCGGGATCTTTCCAGCTCGCCCAACGCTCGTCGGCGGCTCGGAGCTCAAGCAAGCGTTCTTGAATAGCGGATCCGAAGGTGCGTGAGGACGTGAGCGAGTCTGTCTCGCCCGCAACGTGAACGGGAACGCCGAGCGCGGACTCGATGACGAATTCGCGTTCGGCCATCACTGGGCCTTCGAAGCGAAGAATGTATTCCAGATCTGCACCGGACACGCTTGCAACGTCTTGTGCTGACATGCCGGCACGGATGTGTGCCTGAATTTCGCGGGGCGCGAGCTTAGGGCTGGCCCCGACTTGACTTCGACTCTGCCGGAGGCGTGACTGAAGCACGCTGTCTACAGCGAGACGGTACTGCGTTCCATCAGTGCCTGAAACGATCAGTGCACCGTCTTGTACTTCGACTACCCGAAGGTCTTCCATAGTGAACTTCTCCAGCCCTGACGATTCCGCTTTAGGATTGCACGGAGTTGCCCCAAAACGTGGGAATAACACGCCTCGGATAACAGTTGTCACAGGCGCTGCACAGTGATGCAGATTCGGCGGTTTGCAATTCGGCTAGCTTTCATGCAAACTGTGGCCGCCGATTCCGGTGATTCAACGTAAAACAGAAGTGGATGGGCATGGCCACCGACTACGACGCACCTCGTAAGACCGACGACGACTCCGAGTCGATCGAGGCTCTTAAAGAGCGTGTTCCTGACAAGATGTCGGGCTCGGTTGATGTCGAGGATTCAGACAACCCGGCGAACTTTGAACTCGCAGGGGCAGACCTTTCTGACCTTGACCTCGACGTGGTTGTTCTGCCTCCTCAGGCTGACGAATTCACTTGCGTGAGCTGCTTCCTCGTGAAGCACCGCTCGCAGGTAGACCACAACACCAAGCTCGGCGCTATTTGCTTGGAGTGCGCAGCTTAGACTGCGCGATTGCTTCAGCAAGCAACTCGGGAGTGCGACTCGACAACAACCAATATGGCGTCGGGTCGCCCTCATCGTTGACCTCCAGTTTTGCAACCGGTGCAACCCAGCCTCGAATCATTAGCCAGGCACGCGCATCAAGGCGCTGGCCTCGTTCGAGAGTCGCTTCTGCGCCGTCGAAAGTTGCTACTGCACCGATGATTGTTATCGGCAATCGCGCTTTTCCGGCACGAAGCTCAGCTTCATCTACTTCGATAGTTGGCGCTGACGACAGCAGGAACAAGACGATGCCGCCGTACAACACTGCAGCGGTGATGTAGCCCGCGACGATGTTTATGGGCATGAAGACCAAAATGCTGGCGGGTATAACGAGTGCGGTGCTGATGTAGAGCCAGGCTGTTGGCCATAGGCGTTCACGATAGATAGTCACTCATCCATTACACACTGCTTTTCGGGTCAGTGTTTCGGGGTCGCGACTGATCTGCACTAACCTCGACTCGTGATCGACAACGTAGAGGTGCTTATCTCCGGAGGGCAAGTGCCCACCTATGCGCATCCAGGTGATGCCGGAGCCGACTTGTATTCGGCTGGCCACTACACGCTGGCTCCCGGTGAACGAGACACAGTTGCTACTGGCGTTTCTGTTGCGCTTCCCGATGGATACGTCGCTTTTGTCGTACCCAGGAGCGGTTTGGCGGCACGACATGGCATCACTGTCGTCAATAGTCCGGGAACAGTGGATGCGGGCTATCGCGGAGAAATCTGCGTTACCTTGCTCAATACTGACGCGGCATCCACGTTCGAGATCGAGCCGGGGGATAGAATCGCGCAATTGATCGTTATGCCGGTGTCCCGTGCTCGTTTCATTCCGGTTTCGACACTTCCCGGTAGTCATCGCGGTGAGTCGGGCTTTGGCTCGACTGGATTCCGCGCAGATTCAACCCAACAAGGAGCTACTTCGTGAGCGACAACACCGAATCTCTTGAACCTCAAGATCAGCCTAAGTCCGCACCAGAAAACCGTGCGAGCGAGGGTCCGCTCGATGAGAGCGAAGCCAACGCGGTTCGCCCGTATGTAGATCTCGGTGGAGTGAAGATTCTGCCGCGTCAAGAGCTCCACTTGCGTCTCGAAGTTGAAGAGGCGAGCAAGCGCGTTGTTGCCGTCGGACTCGACTATTCGGGTTCTACATTGCAGATTCAGCCGTTCGCGGCACCACGTTCGAGTGGGCTCTGGCATGAGATCCGTCAGCAGATTATCGAGCAGGTGCACACTCAGGGGGGAACCACCAAGGTCTCTGAGGGTCCTTTCGGTCCCGAAGTCTTTGCTGAGATCCCCGTTGCCGGTGCAAAGTCTGACGAGAAGCGCATGGCTCGTTTCGTTGGCGTCGATGGCCCACGCTGGTTCTTGCGAGGCGTTATTGCTGGCGAGGCACTTACCGACGCGGATGCCGCGACCAAGATCGAAGATTTGTTCCGTTCCATTGTGGTTGTTCGGGGTAACACGCCGATGCCGCCGCGCGATCTGATTCCGCTTCACATGCCCGCAACGGGTGAGAAGGAATCTCAGGCGTGAGTTCTATCGACGATCCCTCGAATTCCGTGGGTGACGACCAGCCGCCGATAGACCCTTCTGTTCGCGAGGCGTTAGTCTCAGCTGCTCGCCGGTCAGCGGTTGGTCAGGTGGCACCGGGGGAGACCCCGACTGCTGGGGCACTGCTGACAGCAATGGGCGGCATCCGAGGTCTCGTCGAATCAATCCTGCCGGGGTTGAGCTTCTTGGTCATTTTCACTCTGACTCAGCAGCTTGTGGTCTCAGTCGTGATTCCTGTGATTGTGGCCCTGGCGTTCGTCGTTGTCCGGCTGGTATCCCGCACTCCGGTTTCCTCGGCTCTCGTTGGTGTGCTCGGTGTTGCGCTCTCGGCCGGTTTGGCCCTGATCACTGGCCGTGCTGAAGACAACTTTTTGCTCGGTTTCGTCATCAACGCGGTGTTCTTGACCGCGATCATCATCAGCTTGATCGCCCGCAGACCACTGGTTGGCGTTGTCGCCACTCTCTTGGTGCCTGACGCCAGTGATTGGCGCGAAGACAAGGCAAAGTTTTACGTAGCGCTGATCGCGACGTTCGTCTGGGCAGGCATGTTTGCATTGCGGCTCGCGATCGAGCTTCCGTTGTACTTCGCTCAGGCAACACAGGCTCTCGCCACGATGAAACTGCTTCTGGGCGTTCCGCTCTATGCGGGTGTGCTCTGGGTTACGTGGTTGCTGATGCGTGCCGCTTACGGCCGACGGGCATCCGACTAGTTCGTGCTCTTCGCCGTGGCGGCTTAGCCATCGGGTGGCGATAGTGTATATTTATCTTGACATCAAGATACTTTTGGCCTCGCTCGCAGTCCACAAACTGCGATTCAGCCTTAGGCTTACCTTGCTGGATGCAGCGCACGCTCCGCGCAAGGATTGAAGAACCGTAGCAAGGGAGATGACAGTGTCGACAGTCAATAGTTTTGGGTCGAAAGACACACTCACAGTCGGATCAACCGACTACGAGGTGTTCCGCATCGACAAGGTGGCGGGATACGAAAAACTGCCGTTCAGCCTCAAGGTTTTGCTAGAAAACCTGCTGCGCACGGAAGATGGCAAGAACGTCACCGAGGCGCACATCAGGTCGTTGAGCTCTTGGGTTCCCAACGCTGAACCGGACACCGAGATTCAGTTCACCCCCGCACGTGTTGTTATGCAGGACTTCACCGGAGTTCCCTGCATCGTTGACCTCGCCACCATGCGTGAAGCCGTTGCCGAACTTGGTGGAGACCCCACCAAGATCAACCCGCTCGCTCCAGCAGAGCTCGTCATCGACCACTCGGTCATCGCAGACCTCTTCGGCTCCGAGGATGCGCTTGAGCGCAACGTTGAGCTCGAATACCAGCGCAACGGTGAGCGTTACCAGTTCCTCCGCTGGGGACAGACTGCCTTCGATGATTTCAAGGTTGTTCCTCCCGGAACCGGAATCGTTCACCAGGTGAACATCGAGCACCTCGCTCGTGTCACCTACACCCGTGAAGTAGACGGCAAGACCCGCGCTTTCCCTGACACTCTCGTGGGCACCGACTCGCACACCACGATGGTTAACGGCCTCGGTGTTCTCGGATGGGGCGTCGGCGGAATTGAAGCCGAAGCAGCGATGCTTGGCCAGCCTGTCTCGATGCTCATCCCCAAGGTTGTCGGTTTCAAGCTGAGCGGATCAATCCCGGCTGGCGTAACGGCAACCGACGTAGTTCTGACGATCACTCAGATGCTGCGTCAGCATGGCGTCGTCGGCAAATTCGTCGAGTTCTACGGTGAGGGCGTCGGTGCCGTACCGCTCGCCAACCGCGCGACCATCGGAAACATGAGCCCCGAATTCGGTTCGACGGCTGCAATGTTCCCCATCGACGACGTAACGCTCGATTACCTGCGCCTCACGGGCCGAAGCGAAGAGCAAGTCAACCTCGTCGAAGCGTATTCGAAGCTTCAGTCGCTCTGGCACGACCCCAGTGTCGAGCCCAACTACAGCGAGTACCTCGAACTCGACCTCGCAACGGTTGTTCCCTCCATCGCGGGACCAAAGCGTCCGCAAGACCGCGTTGAGCTGACGAATGCGAAGAATCAGTTCGAGATTGACCTCAACAATTACGCGTCGACGGATCACTCCAAGGTCGACGCCGCGATTGAAGGCACGTTCCCCGCATCTGACCCTGTAGGGCTCACTCCCCAGGACGAAAATTCTGCGCACGAGCGTTCGCACAGTCACGCCAGCTACGCGCCATCCACCGCGTCAAAGCCCACCTCGGTGAGCGTCGACGGGGGAGACCCGTTTACGCTCGACCACGGTGCTGTGGCGATTGCAGCTATTACCTCGTGCACCAACACGTCGAACCCGTCTGTCATGCTCGCTGCCGGTCTTCTCGCCCGCAATGCTGCTGCAAAGGGATTGAAGTCAAAGCCGTGGGTCAAGACCACGCTGGCTCCCGGCTCGAAAGTTGTCACTGACTACTACGCGAAGTCTGGCTTGGATGTCTCGCTCGAAGCCCTCGGGTTCTACACCGTCGGCTATGGCTGCACGACCTGTATCGGCAACTCTGGTCCGCTGCAGGACGAAATCTCCAGCGCGATCAACGAGAATGACTTGGCCGTCACCGCAGTTCTTTCGGGTAACCGAAACTTCGAAGGTCGCATCAACCCCGACGTGAAGATGAACTACCTCGCTAGCCCGCCGCTGGTTATCGCCTACGCTCTTGCCGGATCGATGAACTTCGACTTCGACCACGATGCGCTCGGTCAAGACCAGGACGGCAACGATGTCTTCTTGAAGGACATCTGGCCCGACGCATCCGAAGTTCAGGCCACAATCGACTCGTCGATTGACCGTGAAATGTTCATCCACGAGTACGAGGGTGTCTTTGACGGTGACGAGCGTTGGCAGAACCTGCCAACGCCGACGGGCTCCACCTTCGAGTGGGATGAAGAGTCGACCTACGTGCGCAAGCCTCCGTATTTTGAGGGCATGACCATGGAGATTACTCCGGTCAGCTCGATCTCGGGAGCCCGCGTTCTCGCAAAGCTCGGCGACTCCGTCACGACTGACCACATCAGCCCCGCTGGCTCGATCAAGGGCGACAGCCCGGCCGGTCTGTACCTGGCTGAGCATGGCATTGACCGTAAGGATTTCAACTCCTACGGTTCGCGTCGCGGAAACCACGAGGTAATGATTCGTGGAACCTTCGCGAACATTCGCCTCAGGAATCAACTCCTCGATGGTGTCGAGGGTGGATACACGCGTGACTTTACGACCGCGGATGCCGAACAGTCGTTCATCTACGACGCAGCTCAGAACTACGCAGCCCAGGACACTCCGCTCGTCGTCCTCGGTGGCAAAGAGTATGGATCGGGTTCCTCTCGCGACTGGGCAGCAAAGGGCACGAGCTTGCTGGGCGTCAAGGCTGTCATTTGCGAGAGCTTCGAGCGTATCCATCGCTCAAACCTCATCGGTATGGGTGTTCTTCCTCTGCAGTTCCCTGTGGGAGAGTCCTGGGAGTCGCTGGGTCTCGATGGCACTGAAAGCATCAGCATCTCGGGCGTCGAAGAGCTCAATGACGATCGCATCCCGAGCACACTGCACGTAGTGGCGGAGCCGACGGCGCACTCGCCTGAGGGCAAGTCGACCGTGGAGTTCGACGCGAAACTGCGCATCGACACCCCCGGCGAAGCGGACTACTACCGCAACGGCGGAATCTTGCAGTACGTTTTGCGTTCGCTGGTCTAACGAGCAACAGATACAGAAGGCGTGTGGCTAAAGTTTTCACTTTTGCCATGCGCCTTCTGCGTTGTGCGAGCGCGCAATTGCCGTACCTCAGAACCTCATGCGCAATCCTTCATAGGCAGGGCAAGAAGCCTAGAATGAAGGAATGAACTTACTCGAGGGAATAAACGGTCCCCGAGATCTTGACGGTCTCTCCACTGCCCAGCTTGCCGAGTTAGCTCAAGAGATCCGTGAATTTCTGGTTGAGAACGTGTCCCGCACCGGTGGACATTTGGGCCCGAACCTGGGAGTCGTCGAGCTGACGACCGCGATCCACCGCGTCTTCGACTCTCCTCGGGATGCCATCGTCTTCGACACTGGCCACCAAAGCTATGTTCACAAAATTCTTACCGGGCGCAAAGACTTCACACAATTGCGCAGTCAAGGTGGACTTGCAGGGTACCCGCAGCGCTCAGAGTCAGAGCACGACATTGTCGAGAGTTCTCACGCGTCGAGTTCGCTGTCGTGGGCTGACGGAATATCTCGAGCATTCGAGATGACGGGCCAGAGTGACCGTCACGTTGTTGCCGTCGTTGGTGATGGCGCTCTCACGGGAGGCATGACGTGGGAGGCACTCAACAACATTAGCGATGACAACAGTCGCAACCTCGTTATCGTGGTCAACGACAATGGTCGTTCATATGCGCCGACGATCGGTGGTATGGCGCACTTTTTGAATAGCGTGCGCACACGTCGCTCGTATCGCTCGCTGTACAGCTCTAGTCAACGAGTCTTTGGAGCATTTGGTGGACCCGGGCGCGCACTTTATCGCGGCATCCGGGGCGGCGCGCATGGGTTCCTCTCGCGTTTCAGCAACAACGAGGCACTGTATTCCAACCTCGACATTAAGTACTTGGGTCCTGTGCACGGCCATGATATTGCTGCGCTGATAGAAGTGCTTGAGCAAGCAAAGTCCTATGGCGCACCAGTAATCGTGCACGCCATCACTGAGAAGGGCCGGGGCTATGAGCCTGCGCTGCTTGATGTTGCCGATCAATTTCACGCGGTTGGCCAGATTGATCCCGCAACGGGAGAGCCCGTTCAGTCGGGAGGTGCTGCGTCGTGGACGTCGGTATTCTCTGAAGAAATCGTCGCCCTCGCTGACGTCAACCCCCGACTGGTCGGCATCACTGCCGCCATGCTGCGCCCAACCGGACTTCACCTTTTCGCTGAGAAGTACCCGGAACGCGTCCACGATGTCGGCATCGCGGAACAACACGCAGTCACGTCGGCGGCAGGTCTCGCCTATGGCGGACTTCACCCCGTAGTCGCGCTCTACGCGACGTTTATGAATCGTGCCTTCGATCAGGTGCTTATGGATGTCGCGCTGCACCGCGCTGGCGTCACTTTCGTTCTTGACCGGGCAGGTGTCACCGGGCCTGATGGCGCTAGTCACCACGGCATGTGGGATCTCGCCCTGCTTCAGGTCGTACCCAATATTCGAATTGCTGCACCTCGTGACGCTGAGCGACTGCGAGAAGAGCTCGGCGAAGCGGTAGCAGTCGATGACGCACCGACCGTGATTCGCTTCGCTAAGGGCACCGTTGGCACCTCGTACGACGCTGTTCGTCGCACAGACGATGGCGTGGATGTTCTCCGGGAAGACGAGCAGCATGATGTGCTGATCGTGGCTGTGGGCTCGATGGCAAAAACTGGCCTTCAAGTTGCCGAACTTCTGGCAGCTCAGGGAATTGGTGCGACCGTGATTGACCCGCGGTGGGTAGTCCCCGTTGCGCAGAGCGTCATCGACTTCTCGGCGCAGTACCGAATCGTGATCACGATCGAAGACGGAATTCGTGTCGGCGGAATTGGCACCCGAATTCGACAAGATATGCGAGCACAAGGCGTGGACACTGCCGTGAATGAACTGGGGTTGCCCGCCGAGTTCCTCGATCACGGCAGCCGCGACTACATCCTCGACCAGGTAGGCCTCACGCCCCAACACATTGCCCGCGATGTGGTCGCTCAAGTGCTGGGGAGCAAGATTCCGATCGCGCGACCATTGACCGATACCGACTCGCAGCCAGTTTCGCTTCCTGCCGAACGCAGCTAGACGAAAGCGGGCACGCTCAACACTGAGCAACGAAAGAGGACCGATCCAGATTCAGCCTGGATCGATCCTCTTTCGTTGCTGCGCGGCGCTACCGCTGAATACTTACTGCACTCCGCAGATCTGCGGGTCGTGGAACGTTCCGCCGAAGGCACGCTCGGAGGCCCCAGCACGATCGAGATACGGAGTGACACCACCCATCTGGAAGGGGTAACCGGCACCGAGAATGAGGCACAGGTCGATGTCTTCGGCAGCGGCGACGACGTTGTCTTCCAACATCCGATGAATCTCGTCTGCAAGCCCGTCTTCGATACGGATCTGAAGCTCTTCAGCAGTCATGGGCGAGTTGCCGCCCTTGACAATCTTGACAGCCTTCTTCGACACCCCCTTTGACTTACCCTTGCTGTCTCGGTCGAAGATGAAACCGAGTTCAGCGAGCTTGTGTAGGTTCTTGCTTTCGAAAAACCGCTCGGGGAATGCCGCGTGATGAGTGTCGAGCACGTGTGCTCCCACCTTGAGCCCAACGAGCTCGAGAAGCTCGAACGGAGTCATCGGCAGTCCGAATGGTCGGGTTGATTCCTCAACGACCTCAAACGGGGTTCCGGTGTCAACAGCGTGCATAGCCTCGCCCAAAACCTTTGCAAGAATGCGGTTCACGACGAAACCCGGAGTGTCGGTCGTGATGACTGCGGTCTTGCGCAGGTTCTTTGCCGTGACCATTGCTGTCGACAGCGTCTCATCGTTGGTGTGAGGAGTCTTGACAACTTCAATGAGTGGCATCACTGCCACAGGGTTGAAGAAGTGGAAACCGACGAGGCGCTCAGGGTGCGTCAATTTCGCACCGATCTGCTCAACCGATAGCGACGAGGTGTTCGTGGCTAGGATTGCCTCTTCGGAGATGTACTGCTCCACCTCGGCAAACACGGACTGCTTGGCGCCCAGTTCCTCATAGATCGCTTCGATGACCCAGTCGCAGTCAGCAAAGTCTTCTTTGTTCGTCGTGCCGGTGACGAGTGCTGTGAGACGGTTCTTGTCATCGGATGACAGCCGGCCCTTCTCATATAGCTTGTCGATCTCCTGATGGATGGCGGCAACTCCAGCATCTGTCGCGGCCTGATCGAGGTCAGTAATGACCACGGGTACCTGCAAGCGACGGACGAAAAGAAGTGCGAATTGGCGAGCCATCAGACCAGCGCCAATTACGCCGACCTTAGTGACCTTGCGTGCGAGCTCCTTGTCAGGGGCCCCAGCAGGTCGCTTGGCGCGTTTCTGCACGAGATTGAATGCATAGATGCTTGCCTGGAACT
This sequence comes from Rhodoglobus aureus, assembly GCF_039527955.1. Taxonomy (NCBI): domain Bacteria; kingdom Bacillati; phylum Actinomycetota; class Actinomycetes; order Micrococcales; family Microbacteriaceae; genus Rhodoglobus; species Rhodoglobus aureus. Next base: position 56,315 of record NZ_BAAAKW010000020.1, read on the forward strand.
GATCTCCAGAGATCATGTCTGCCAGAGCCTCATCTTCGGCTTCGAACCCGGTCTTCTTGTCGGTGTTCTTTGCTGCCTTGAGCAGTGCAAGCGCAGCATACGGCGACTTGGCAACGCGGCCGATGCGGTTGGCGAGCATCTTCTCTGCAATGCCGATCGCAACATCCCACTTGACGGTGCGCTCGATTTTGCCTGGCTCGTTCTTGCGCTTGACCTTCGTGGTGCCGGCGATGACACCGTCGGCCCAGCGGATTGAATCCTCGAGGAAGTTTGCTGGCCCGAACATTGCGTCAGCAATACCGAGCTCGAAGGCCTCAGGGCCCTTGAGCATCCGGTTGTTCTTGAGGGGGTTCTCGATGACAACCTTGAGAGCATTCTCGATGCCGATCAGGTTGGGCAGAAGCCATGCACCACCCCAGCCGGGGATGAGGCCGAGGAACACCTCGGGGAGTGCCAGCGCGGGGACCGAGCTGTCGATTGTGCGGTAATCGGCGTTGAGGGGAACTTCCACACCACCGCCGAGCGCGAGGCCATTGATGAAGACAAAAGACGGAACGCCAAGGTCGCTCAACTTGCCCAGCGCCCAATGGCCAAGCTGGGCCATCTGCTTGCCGGTCTCACGGTCGGGGATCTCGCTGACCTTTGAGAGGTCAGCACCCGCGGCGAAGATGAATGGCTTACCCGTAACGGCTACACCATGGATCTCGCCCGCGGTTGCCCGTTCCTTCTGCTCATCGAGTACGCCCGCAAACTCCAGCAGAGTTGCGGGGCCGAGAGTGTTGGGTCGGGTGTGGTCTTTTCCATTGTCGAGAGTGATTAGCGCAAGTGTGCGCCCCTCTGAGAGCGCCACATCGCGAACGAACGAATGAGTGATGACCTCGTCTTTAGACAGGCCAGCCAGACGTGCAAACTGCTGGGTCATTGTTACTTTGCTCCCTTGTGGTTGGGGTTCTCCCAGATAACTGACCCGCCCTGGCCAAGACCGACGCACATGGCGGTAAGTCCGTAGCGCACCTCGGGGTGCTGCTCGAACTGGGCGGCGAGCTGAATCATGAGACGCACACCAGAGGATGCGAGTGGGTGGCCCATGGCGATGGCGCCGCCCCACTGGTTGACTCGAGGATCTTCGTCGTCGATGCCGTAGTGATCCAACAGCGAGAGAACCTGAACGGCGAAAGCCTCGTTGAGTTCGAAGAGCCCGATGTCATCAATCGAGAGGCCAGCCTTGCGCAGAGCCTTCTCCGTTGACGGAATCGGTCCGATACCCATGATCTCGGGCTCGACTCCGGCATACGCGAAGCTCACCATGCGCATCTTGGGCTTCAATCCAAACTCGCGTGCGGCATCCCCACTAGCGATGATGCTGGCGGTTGCTCCGTCGTTCAAACCTGAAGCATTTCCGGCAGTGATACGACCGTGCGAGCGGAACGGAGTCTTGAGCGCTGCAAGCCCCTCAAGGGTTGTTTCGGGGCGAAGTCCCTCATCGCGAGTCGCCATTCCCCATCCGGCATCGCTCTTGGTGGCGACCGGGATGAGGTCGGGCTGAATGTTGTTCGCCTCATACGCGGCAGTCGCTCGTTGCTGACTACGCAACGCAAAGGCATCTGCGCGTGCCTTAGTGAGGTGCGGGAAGCGGTCGTGAAGCTTCTCGGCCGTATTGCCCATGTTGAGCGCTTCGGGGTCGACTAGCTTCTCGGCCAGGAATCGGGGGTTGGGATCAACGCCGGAGCCCATTGGGTGGTGGCCCATGTGCTCAACGCCGCCGGCAATTGTCAGATCGTACGCGCCAAAAGCGATCCCGCCAGCCATGCTGGTCACTGCCGTCATGGCGCCAGCGCACATACGGTCAATGGCGTAGCCGGGTACTGACGTGGGCAGTCCAGCAAGAAGCGCAGCGCTTCGGCCAATCGTGAGGCCCTGATCGCCCGTTTGCGTCGTCGCGGCAATTGCAACTTCATCAAAGCGTTCCTGGGGAATCTGGGGGTTACGTTCGAGCAGCCCGATCATCGCTTTGACGACAAGGTCATCAGCTCTCGTATTCCAGAACATGCCCTTCTCGCCAGCACGTCCAAATGGAGTACGGACTCCATCTACGAATACAATCTCGGTTTTCTTGGCCACAATGCCTCCACTAGATTCTTGGATGTAGCACTGATCCTAGGTGGCCGAGATTAGCGTTAGGAATCCTTTGATTGTTCCTACGACTCGGTGTCGTCGGAGTCCTCAGGCGTTTGGCTGGCTTCGACAAAGGCTTCGGCGATTGACTGTGCAGAAACGTCAATTTGCCATTGCCGCGCTCCCAGGGCCTGCAGCGCTTCAGAAACGCCCTCTGCCGTGATTTCTGCTGGAGGCGTCCACGAAACTCGCCGCAAATAGTCGGGAGTGAGCAGGTTCTCGATCGGGATCGACAACTCTTCGGAGTGCACGGCCATCAGGGCGCGAGCAGCCTTGAGCCGAAGGTCAGCTTCGGGATTCTTATCCGACCACACGCGCGGCGGCGGAAGCGCATCACTGGCAACCCGAGATGCGGGGATGTCAGTCGATGCCAATCCAGCTTGGATTGCATCCCACCAACGATCGATCTGGGTGCGGCTGGCTCGCCCGCTGAACTCTTTCATTGCCGAGAGCTGACGCTTGGACTCCGGAAGAAAGCGCGCGGCGGCGAGGAGAGCAGAATCGGGCACCAGACGACCGGGTGCCGTGTCCACTTCTTGGGCATAGGCATCACGAGCAAGCCAAAGTTCGCGCGCAATGGCGAGATTCTTTCCGCCACGAATCGAGTGCACACCGCTGAGCCGGCGCCACGGTTCGGCGCGCACGTTGCTGAGATCCCGAGCTAATACGGAGTCAAATTCTTGCTGGGCGATGTCGTGCTTGTCGGCCGAATCGAGTAGTTCGCCGAGGGCTTCGCGAAGATCAACAAGTAGCTCTACATCGAGGGCTGCGTAGACGAGCCACGCTTGCGGCAGGGGGCGAGTTGACCAATCCGCAGACGAGTGTTCTTTAGCAAGGTGGATGCCGAGCAGGTGTTCTACGACCGTGCCGAGTCCGACCCTGGGTAGTCCGGCAAGGCGCGCGCCCAACTCGGTATCGAACAGCCGTGTGGGATGCAGGCCCACTTCACGTAAACAGGTCAGGTCTTGCGTTGCTGCGTGCAAGATCCACTCTTCGTCGGCGATGACGTCATTTAGTTCTGTGAAATCGCCGATCGCGGGCGGATCGAACAAAAATGTTCCCGCACCGCGGCGGAAAATTTGGATGAGGTATGCGCGTTGCGAATAGCGGTAACCACTCGCACGCTCGGCATCGATCCCGATAGGCCCGTGGCCCTGGGCGATAGCCTCTACGGCGGCAAGGTAGTCGTCCCGACCGTCAATAACGAGTACGGGATCGTGAGGGGCTTGGGTGGCGTGCGACTCGCCCTCAGACGCTGCACTTTCGGTTGCGCTACTCACGTCCAACTTTACGGGCCGACAACAGGGTGACTCCTTCAATTGCTGGTGGTAGGCCGGCTAACATGCAGACCAATTCACTCCAGCCTTCCACATGTGCGGCCATGCTGAGATCTTTGGGGCTCCACGAGGCGCGCAATTCGATCTGTGCGCCATCGGGTTGAGACGCGAGTTCGCCAAATCCAGTCGAGAGGATTCGAGTAGCGGTGCCGGACACCTGATCGTAGGTGGCGCCACGACCGGCTAGTGCATCAACGAGCCACGACCACGTGACCTCGCTAAGAAAGGGATCGACGCCGATCTCGGGCTCCAGGGGCGCCTGAGCGAAACAAATGATCCGAAACTCGCTGTCCCACGCATCCGGAACTTCGGGGTCATACAAGAGGACAAAACGGCCAGTGCCCAGATCTGAGTCCTCGCCGTGACGTGCGGGAGTGACATCCGCTGCCAGCGCAAAAGACCATGGCGCAATCTGGGAAGGAGCAGTTATTTCGGTCACAGCCAGCTCAGTGCGCAAGACTGCACCACGAAGAGACTCAACCGCTGCAGCAAATGCCGCGGGTGGTGTTGGGTCAGCTGGCGAATCGGGCACGAGTGAAGATTAGGCTTTAGGGGAACGATCGCTAGTGAGGCACGCCGCACCATTGCGGCTGCGAGACGGAGGTTTTCGGATGCGGGGAGCAGGACGAGTACGCGTCGCCGCCGGAATCATTAGCGGTGTTGCGATCGGTGCCGCAGCGATCGGTGTCATCGGATTGACATTGAGCGCGGCACTTTCAGTGTTGTTCGCTCGGCGGCTGGTAACTCCACCCGGCCGTGCCGAAAGTGGCTTGCGGATTCTTGCCTTAGGGGAGTCGACCATAGTTCTCTCAGCTTCGGTCGAGATCCGTGCTCCCGGAAGGTTTAGCCTCTGGTTTGCCGATCAGACTGGTCATGCGCGCATCGGTGCTGTGATCTCGCAGAGCTCCCGCTGGGTGGCTCGGGAGCTGCTCTCGGTGCAGTTTGGCGAGCCGAAGCCAGGCGATAACGCACGTACCAGTGGCTGGTTCTATCTCAACCCTGCTGATCTTGGGCTCGCATTCTCCGACGTGGACATTGAGACTGAACTGGGCCCGGCACCCGCATGGTTGGTACCCGCAGCCCAGCCGAGTTCCACGTGGGCGATTCATGTCCATGGTCGTGGTGTCCAACGGCCAGAGACGTTGCGCGCCATCACTGAGTTTTACGATGCAGGTCTGACGTCGTTATCGGTGTCGTACCGAAACGACACCGAAGCGCCAGATTCTGCGGACCGACGCTACGGCTTAGGTTCAACGGAATATCGGGATGTCGATGCCGCGATTAGTTACGCGCGGGCAGCCGGGGCTGAGCGAATAATCCTGATGGGATGGTCGATGGGCGGGGCAACTGTGCTGCAAACCCTGATGCGTTCGGCGAACCGAGACATGATTGTCGGGCTTGTGCTCGATTCGCCTGTCGTCGCGTGGGGCCCCATCCTGCAGCTGCACGGGGCCATCAACCGAATTCCTACGCCGATTCAACGCGCGGCTCAGGCGGTGCTCGGAAGTGAGCAAGCACAACTGCTCGTTGGCACCGAGAACCCGCTCGATTTTCCGGCGATGAACTTTATTGATCGCGCCGACGAACTCGACAGACCAATTCTGCTTATGCACAGTGCAGACGACGCCTATGTTCCCGTAGAACCGTCGCGCGCCCTCGCAGAACTGCGCCCAGACATCGTGACCTACGAAGAATTCGATACTGCTGGTCACACGAGGCTGTGGAACTACGACAGCGAACGCTGGCTGGGCACGATTCGAACGTGGCTGAGCATCCAACTGGGTGAAGGAACTGCAGACAAGCCCGCCGGGGTTGCGACTAAGTGAGGCTCTTCAGCCGGATCTGACGCTTTGCTCGCGCTAGCATTCCCGTCATTCCCCGCAAGCGGAGTGGGCTTACTGCTTTGGCAAGGCCAAGTGACTGGGGAAAGTCATCCGACAATTCCAAGACCTCGTGGGTGCTGAGGCCAGAAAGCCCTTGTGCCAATATCGACGCGAAACCCCTGGTGGTCGGTGCCTCAGGAGGTGCGGTCGCGAACATGTGCACGGTGTCGTTCTCAACCTCAACGAAGATGAAAACGGGGGATTGGCACTCCTCGACCCGTTCGAACAGATCGGGGTGATCGCGGTAGCGCTCGGGAAGCTCCGGCAGCTCGTTTGCAAACTCAAGAAGAAGTTGCAGCCGATCCCGGAGTTCCAAGTCTAAGAAATCGTCGCGGATTTCTGCCAACTGGGTCGGGATCTGCTGCTCACTCATCGGTTAAGTCTAACGCGATGGAACTTCGCCGGGCTCAACGCCAATGACGATCGGAACGGCAACCAAGGAACCCCATTCGGTCCACGATCCGTCATAGTTGCGAACGTTCTCGAAGCCCATGAGGTAGTTGAGTACGAACCAGGTGTGACTTGATCGCTCACCAATGCGGCAGTAAGCGACGATGTCGTCGCCATCCTTCAGGCCTGCACCGTCGCGGTAGATCTCGTTGAGTTCGTTAAGCGGACGGAAGGTTCCGTCATCGGCGACAGCCTTTGACCATGGCACGCTCTGAGCGCTCGGGATGTGGCCGGCGCGCAGCGCACCTTCCTCAGGGTAAGCAGGAGCAGTGGTGCGCTCTCCGCTGTACTCCTCAGGAGAGCGGACATCGATGAGCGGGTTGCCAAGGTGAGTGAGAACATCGTCACGGAATGCGCGAATTGTCGAGTCATCGCGCTCGACGATTGGGTACTCGGTGGGCGCAGGTGTCGGAACGTTGAGCGTGTACTCGCGGCCATCCGCTTCCCACTTTGCGCGGCCACCATCAAGCAAGCGAACGTCGTCGTGGCCGAAGAGCGTGAACACCCACAGGGCATACGCAGCCCACCAGTTGGTCTTGTCGCCGTAAATGACCACAGTGGTGTCTCGTGAGATTCCACTGCGCGACATGAGCTCGGCAAAGCCTTCGCCGTCGATGTAGTCACGAGTCACAGGATCGTTGAGATCTGTGTGCCAGTCGATCTTCACAGCACCGCGGATGTGGCCGGTCTCGTAGAGCAGCACATCTTCATCAGATTCAACCACTACCAACCCGGGGGTCTCGAGACGTTCTTCAAGCCAGTCCGCAGAGACCAGTCGTTCAGGGTGTGAGAACTCAATGAATTGAGGGGCCGGGTCGCGTTCGATAGTCATAGCTACCTCCGATTGTGGTTGGAAAAACTGGCGCGGGCATCAAACTAAGCTTGATTAGTCCCTTGCCCAAGAAAATTACGCATTCGCCGCTGATTACACCGCGTTGCCGTAAGACTGCGAACATAACCGAGGCTGAGAATGAGCGCTACTGCGCCTACGACTCCTGAGCGTCTAGTCGATCGTATCCCGTCGTTGACCGGAGCGCAGATGCTCGCCGAACTCGTGCCACCGCGCCAGTTCGCTGAAGCGACTTTAGATTCCTATCGACCTGACCGTGACTACCCGTCGCAAGGCGCCGCCATTGCTGCGATGCGCAACTTTTCCGCGGCCACTAAGCAGGGCGGCGGGCTGCTCTCGCGCAAGAAAAAGCCTGTAGCGAAGCCGGGGGTGTATCTGGATGGCGGATTCGGTGTCGGCAAGACTCATTTGCTGGCCGCACTATGGCATCAGATGCCTGGGCGAAAGTATTTTGGCACGTTCATTGAATACACAGCGTTGGTTGGCGCGGTCGGGTATGCGCAAGCAGTCCAATTATTGAAGGGTGCCTCGCTGGTCTGCATCGACGAGTTTGAGCTGGACGATCCGGGCGACACCCGACTGATTTCTCGATTGTTGTCTGAGCTCGTCGGCTCAGGAACAAAGATTGCGGCCACCTCGAATACACCGCCAAACGCACTGGGCGAAGGTCGCTTTGCGGCTCAAGATTTCTTAAGAGAGATCGATTCCCTCTCAGCTAAGTTCGAAACCATCCGTATCGATGGGCTCGACTACAGGCGCCGAGACACTGGGGCGCACGCAATTGCCGTCGAGGACGCGGCGGCTGCCGTCGCCACTGTCGCAGGCACGGTGACCCTCGATTCCTTCGATGACGTGCTGAAGCATCTCTCTGGAGTGCACCCCTCTCGCTACGTGAAGCTGATTGAGGGCATCGACGCGATTGGGCTAACAGGAGTGCATCCGTTCAAGAATCAGACTGACGCGTTGCGCTTTGTCGCATTTGTCGACCGACTCTATGACGCCCAGGTGTGCATTTACGCGGAAGGGACGCTGCTTGATGACGTGTTCCCCGAGGACATGCTTGCAGGCGGCTACAGCAAGAAGTACTTGCGTGCTGTTTCTCGTCTCATCGCCCTAACCTCAAACAATAAGTAGGTCGGATTAGCACGAAAGTGCCAGATAAGAGGTAGGTTCGGGTGGTTCTTGGCGTAGCCATTGTGTATGTGCCCGATGAGGCATAAGACTGTGCGCGGGAGGTTCACTGTGGCGGAAGAATTCGCGGCGGCGACCATTGGGGCGATTGCTCTTGCGGTGCTGTTAACTGCGCTAATCGTGTTGTATGCCCGGATACTGCCGGCTGCTTCATGGGTGCGCGTGATTGCGGAGTCTTTTGCGTGCGCGGCGCCGGGGGTCCTTGCGTGGTTAGTGCTGTCTCCGATCATGTCTTCGGGCGTACGAGGTGTCATGATGCCGTCATTAGCGTTGCTCGGCGGAATCAGTTGCTACTTGGTTACTCTTGTGGCTCGCAGCGCGGGTGCCTCATTCGTGCGCAGCCTGATCTTCGGTTCAATTTGGGCTGTGGCGGTGTTCATTCCCACAGCTGTTCGCACGTTCGAACCTTTTGATGCGACCGCACCTCTCGGGTTGAGCCCGATTGATCACGGCGGCGCTTTAGTGATGAGCGTTGCGGTCGGTTCTGGCATGTTCGCGGTGCTCGTTGTGGAGCGCAAGTCTCTGATTCGCGGTGCTCGGATGTTTGTTCCCGTTCCCGCAGGAATCGTCGCGTTAGCGGTGGTCGTTGTGTCGTGGATTGGATGGCTCGTCGGCGCAGAGTTCGCCATCGATGATGTTGCGGGCCTCATCGTCGTCAACGGAGCAGTGAGTGCTATTGCCGGTGCTGTTGGTTGGAGTGCTGTTCAGTTGATCACTCATGGTGCGATCAGCCTTCGATCGCTTGCTGGCGGTCTAGTCAGCGGCCTGATCGCGGTCACTGCAGGAGCTCCGCTATTCACTCCGGTGTCTGCTGCGGTGGCTGGACTGATTGCGGGAGCTGTTGCGTGTGTCTTTACCGTGCGACGTGGTTCCCCGCTGGGCAATCAGTTGCGTTTTCTTGTTAATACGCATCTGCTCGGCGGAAGCATCGGTGTGGTGTCGTTGGGGGTCTTGGCCACCGGTTCGGGTTTTCTTTTTACCGGCCAAACAGCAATCTTCGAGGAACAGCTGTTGAGCGTTGTGGCTACTGCTAGCTGGTCGTTTGTTATTTCGTCAGGATGCTGGTGGGTGCTCAGCAAGATTGGCAGAAGGGTCCGCGTCGATAGTGGCCGAGTCCTCGTCGAGAAGTGATCGTGTGAGCAGGGTCGCGCCAGCCAGTGCAGCTGGCATTGCGATCACTGCGCCAAACGGGATCAGAAAAATCAGATAGGTCGCAACCCCCAGCCCGAGTGATGTGGCTCGTGACCCTCTGAGCACGCGTCGTCGCGCCGTGAGGTGCATGCCGCGCGACTCGAAGGGAATGTTGGCAAGCTCGACGACCAGTAGCCAACCGCCGAGGAGAGCGCCGGCCGTTGCTGCCACGATCGTGCCAGCGATCGGGATGAATCCGAGCACAAGTACGAGCAGTGCAAGACCGATGGTCGGAAATAGCATTCGCAAGCCTTCGCCTAGCCCGCGACGCGCGTCCTTCCAGAACCCTTGGGGGCTTGGCGCTGCCGGTGCACCGTGACGCGCATCCACGTGCCCCGCAATCTTTCGGTAGAAAGCATCCCCGACCATCAGGGTCACCGTCGTGTAGGTATTCACGATGATCAGGATGCTCGCCAGGGTCACAGCTAAGCCAGCGCCGAAGCGGATCGCTGCACGGGGGAGGTCGTCCCAATCGGCAGCGAACGGCGTCAGAAACGCCGCTATGGGCTCGATACCGACAATGAGCGTGATGAATAGAGCAATTGCAACTGCTCCAACTATTGCCGCCGGAATCATGCCGAGAAACATCAGGCGAGGTGCGGTGGCCAAGATGCGAAAGCCGCGGAAAAGAAACCCGACGCCCGCAAAAAAGTTTCGAAGCGGGGATGAATTGAGGGGCTGAGTTGAGGCCATCGCACAAGATTAGCCGTTCCACAGACAGGTGCTCCGGGCGTGTGCGGATGTGGTTTCCCTCTGCTTACAAGTGGGCGATACCGGGCTCGAACCGATGACCTCTTCCGTGTGAGAAAACCATGCTGGCTAAAATGGGCCCTGCACATCACGAGGGTTTTCGTCAAATTTCCAGTAAAACACTGGGCACTTTGAACAGCTCAATCAGTGGAGATAAATGGCCACCAGAGGTTTGGTGTCATTTGCAGTCATTTTTGCATGGTTCCCGTTAACCTTTTAGGGGAAAAGTTGGTCTGTGTCATTTGCATGGTTTTCCGCTCAGCCATCGGCTCCGCGCGCGCTAAAAAACAGCAAGCGCGCATCCCATGCGCCTCCAATACGGACGCTCAACAGAACGAGCAATATCGAGCCGACACCGACACCGACACCGACAGCTCGGCAGCTCGGCAGCGCGCGACGCGCATGCATCAAGGCGGCTCTCGCGTGAGGGCGAACAGGTCATGTCGCTGATCGAGCAGCGAGAGCTGCCTTCTGTCTCTGAAGCTAACGTGGAATAGCGGTCTTGTTATTCTGCTTTATGTGACTTAAAGTGGAACAAAAGAATCGTTATTCCATTTTAGGGGTCTTATGGCTGTCAACCGGGAGCAGAATCCGGCCGCCGGTGGGGATAGCGTCGGCAGCGCCCCGATGATGCTGACTGCAAACAACTGGCCGGCCCACACCTCCCGCACGGTGCCGTGGGTTCGCCGTGGCGCAGCGCGCGGTCCCAAAGCCGATCGGATGCTCAAGGAGATTGACGTATCCATCCCGCCGCACATCGCTGAACTCAACTACACGCCTTCAAGCGACACGGCGACCGAGCTCGAAAAGGCGATTCGTGAGATAGTTCTCACAGACGCAGACTCAGACAGTCAGCTCAGCTCCCTCGGAAGGTTTCTGATTCGAACGGAGTCTGTTGCGTCGTCGAAGATAGAACAGATCGAGGCGTCGCTGGACGACTATGCGCGCGCAATGGCGGGCATCAAATCCAACGAGAGCGCCGTTTCGATGGTCAAATCCGCGCAGGCGCTCCATGACCTTGTCGAAGCGGCAGGTTCCGGGCAGATTGAGCTCGACGCCATCCTCGCCGCGCATCGCAAACTGATGGAGGACGACGTAGAGGACCGGGCCTACGCCGGACGGCTTCGCGACATGCAGAACTGGATTGGCGGCAGCGACTACACCCCACGCGGCGCCGTCCATATTCCGCCGCCGCCGGAGACGGTGCCGGGCTATATGGATGACCTCATCGCCTTCGCAAACCGCGACGATGTGCCGACGGTGGCCCAGGCCGCGATTGTGCACGCTCAGTTTGAGTCGATTCACCCTTTCACTGACGGCAACGGACGCATCGGTCGAGCACTAATCAACGCCGTGTTGAGGCGGCGGAAGCTCACCACCGGTACAGTCGTGCCGATCGCCTCAGCAATGGTCGCTAATCGAGATAACTACTTCGACCTAGTCAATAACTATCGAACCGGAGCATTGGAGCCATTTGTGCTTGATGTCGCGCATTCATCTCAGGTCGCCAGCCGGGAAGCCAGGGCATCCGCAGCAGTCTTGGAGGCGCTGCCTGCACAGTGGGCAAGCATCTCGAATCCGCGGTCCGGGAGTGCAGCTGCCGCCATCATCGGAATGCTCCTCGACCACCCAGTATTCAGTGCGGAGGATGTAGAGCTGCTGCTGCCAGATGCGCAGACATCTGCGATCTACAAAGCACTCACGCGATTAGAGAAGGATGGCGTAATCCATGAGGTGACAGCGCGCAAACGCGACCGGGTCTGGTCTGCCACCCTGGTTATGGATGAGCTCGATGACCTGGCCGACAGGATTGCTCAGCACATCTAAGCCTCGATGCACCGATCGGGCTTAGGGTCTAGCGGCGCGTTAAACCGAGAATGCCTGTCTGATCAGGGAAAATTGTTCTTACCACAGTCCAATTAGTCCCGAAAAGAGAGGCATCTCGTAAATGCAAGTTTCTCACGCCGCCAGAGCCGTTTCCGTTTCATTTGATGACCCGAATCTCGTGTCGACGGCTGGCTTGGTTCCGGTCATGAAGCTTGCTGAGAAAGCGGGGCTGCGTGCTCTGGCGCAGAAGCGGTTGTCCGTCCCGACGGACAAGGGCGCCAACGCCGGATTGAAGGTTGCATCGCTGGTGGGCGGGATGGTCGCCGGGGCGGACTCGCTCGATGACATGGCGGTGCTGCGTCACGGCGGGATGCGGAAGCTGTTCACCGCCTGTTATGCGCCCTCAACGCTGGGATCGTTCCTGCGCCAGTTCACGTTTGGTCATGTCCGCCAGCTCGACGCGGTCGCCTCCTGGTTCCTTCGCAACCTCACAAAAGAAGCGCCGCTGCTGCCAGCGGGCGACCCTGATGAGTACATCCTGCTGGATTACGAGTCGAGTCAGGTCCGAACTGAGCCCGCAGCCAGCTGCACCGACGTTCTTTCGACTGTGTTGCATCGTGTGAAGACTGACGATACTGCCGGAGTGATAAACGAGGAACTCGATTGGTTGAGCCGTAATTGTTCGAGTCAGTACGACGTTTTCGTGGATTATGTTTCAGGGAAGAGCACAGCGGAGCAGTTTGGAATCGATACCTGCGATTCGCTCTCTGACCACTTCGGGTCCCGAGCCATTGCGCTTCTTCGCGCGGATGGTCTCTGCGAGACAGCCGTTGCACCAGTGGAAGCTATTCAGCAACCAGGTGGCGGCATTGCGTGGAATGAAGCTGCCGCTCACGCCGGGACCACTCAACGTGTTTGCGGTCCGCTCGCCGGTGGCGGAAATTCGTATGACGACGTATTCCTGAACCTTGGTCGTGATTATCCTGACCCCGCTCGTTTCCAAATCGTGGTTTGGGATATCGGTTCGCTAGAACCGATCGCAGGCGGACTGACCCTGTGCACTTCGGGTCGCATCACACTTTATGAAGGTGTGGCTCAGATCGAACTGTACGACTCCAGTTCTATCGAGATATACGAGTAGCCGCTGGGCCTGAACAGATCGACAAGACGACGCAAGCAGGACGGGCGCTGAGGGGCAGGTGGCTTGTGGCTCTAACCCGGAATCTGCTCGGGAACCGCGCCTCCACCGCGAGGGACACGGCACAGGCTATGTTCGATGAAAGAAAGTCGTGGGTGACGATTGCTCTCGTACTCGACGGCGCTCATCTCAAACTGTAGGAAAGAATTCGAAACATGGCTGTTGACGGACCCGAACCGCTGACGCCAGGCACATTAGTGCGGCTAGTAGCTCGACGCGAGGTCAGCGGCGCAGTGGTGGGGTCAGATCAGGTCGGAGGCGAACTCCGCCATAGTGTCTTCCATGACGGAGCCATTCATCAATATCTTGCGGCGCAGGTCGAACGGATCGACAACACACAAAACAGTCGTGCAGTGACTGCCCAAGAACTCCATGCGGCACTCTCTGCGGTATTACTGCTCGACCCGAACAGCGACTACCTTCATTCCCGCAACGCTGGTCGCGTCGACTTCGAGCCCTACCAGTATCGACCGGTGCTCAAGCTCGTGCAGTCTGATCGGCCGCGCATTCTTATCGCGGACGACGTTGGTGTGGGAAAGACAATCGAAGCGTGCCTCATCATCAAAGAACTTGAAGCGCGCAAGCGTGCGGAATCGGTTCTCGTGATTTGTCCTAGGCCCCTCGTGGTCGACGAAAAGTGGCGCAATGAACTCAAACGGTTTGACGAGGACTTTGTGCATCTCGACAGCAAAACGTTGCGATGGTGTATGGAAGAGACCCTCCGCGATGGCGCTTGGCCGAACCGTTACCGAAAGGCGATCCTGTCTTACTCGCTGCTCGACGAGACGCTTCTAACGGGTCGCCGCAATGGCAAGAGATTGAATGCAGCTTCCCTCGATGATCTCGCGGGCGAACTCAACTTCGACTTGCTAATCGTTGACGAGGCCCACCACATACGGAATCGAGAGACCAAGGCGTACCAATGCGTCCAGCGCTTCGTTGATGCATCAGACGCCGTGGTGATGATGTCGGCCACTCCGATCCAGACGCACAGCCAAGACCTTTTCACGATCGTAAATTTGTTGCGCGATGATCTCGTGACGGATCAGGATGACTTCCTTGTCATGCTTGAGCCAAATGGACACCTCTACAACGCGTCAGTTTCTGCACGCAGCGGCGACACAGATTGGGCCTTCCAAGCCACCCGGCATCTAGGCCTTGCGATCAAGACCAGGTGGGGCCAAGACGTATTGTCCATTGATCCGCGCGTTGCAGAGTTGCTGGATCTATTGAATGATCCATCCCCCGACGACAGAGATCGCGTTCGCGCAGTACGGCTCATCGAGAAGCTCAATACCTTTTCGGAGATAGTGACACGAACGCGACGTAGAGATATTGGTGAGTTCACAACGCGAAAGCCCTCGGCGCCCGTCGTAGAGTTCACGGCCGAGCAGGAGCGAGTGTATTTCGCAGTACTGGCTCTCGGCGAACGTATTGCAGCGGCTCGTTCTCCCGAGATTTCGGTCAAGTTCTTGTTATCGACGCTTTATCGTCAGGCTGCGAGCTCAATCTCGGGGCTTGCGCCCCTCATTCAGGACATCTTCGAAAATCGACTTCGCAGCTCGGAAATGTCTGCCGAGTACGAAGAATATGCACTAAGTTCCCAGCAAATAGCGGAGTTCCGCGCTGAAGCTCGCGAAATTCAATACCTTGCGGAGGGACTTATTGGGGAGGCCGATCCCAAGGTTGAGCTGCTCCGGCAGGTGATTCAAGACAAGTCCGCCGATTCGAACAATAAGGTGCTCGTTTTCTCAACTTTTCGCCACACCATCCAGTACCTCGAAGCAGAGTGCCACCGAATGGGTATCCGAGTGGGAGTCATGCATGGAGGGGTCGCCGACGAAGATCGAAAGTCGATTCGACACCGATTCAAACTCGATCGCTCTTCGCGGGACGCCGTGGATGTGATGTTGTCTTCGGAAGTAGGTACAGAGGGCCTCGACTATCAGTTCTGCAACACCATCGTGAATTACGACATCCCGTGGAACCCGATGCGTATTGAACAACGAATTGGGCGCATTGATCGTCGCGGCCAGAAGAGCGATACGGTCGCGATTGTAAACATCCTCACCCGGGGCACAATTGAGGCCGAGATTTACGACCGTTGCCTCTCTCGTATTGGCGTGTTCAATCATGCGCTCGGCGGCAGCGAACAGATCTTGGGAGAGATAACTGCAGCGATTGTCGATATTGCGACCGATCTTCAGCTAACCCGCGCTGAGCGTGCTGCCGCCCTCCGGCAACTGGCTGACAACGAAATATCGCGCGTTGAGGAAGAGCAGGGGCTTGAAGACCAGCAGCCAGATTTGCTCGGCTACTCGGGCGAGACTTTCGAGCAGGACGTGGCGGAAGCATCAAGCGAGTGGCTTAGCGACACCAAGATTGCCGCGCTCGTCCGACAGTACTTCGAAGGCATCCAGCCCGGGCGTTCGATCGCAATTCGACCCGGACGGGTGGCACGAGTCCCGGTTTCTGCGGATGTCGCTGCTCAAATCTCAGAGGACCTTGATGATCAAGGAATTGAGGCCCACCGACTCAAGCGCCGACTTCGCGGGGAGAGAATTGTGCTTCGCTTGACGACTGATTTAGATCTGGCCGAAGATGAAGACGAGGGCGAGATCGAGCTTCTGGGACCGACCCATCCGTTGGTGCTCCTTGCAGCGAAGCGCAGTGCGGTCGATGAGCCCCTTTCCTGTGCGCTAAAGGTGGTGTCAGATCGAGTCGCGCCCGGCGCGTATCCGATTGGAATTTATGCGTGGACCCGACGTGGCAGCACCGATTCGCTCACCTTCCGAATGGTCTCAGTTGATGCGGCGGTGGAAGGCTGCGCGGTTGAGCTCCTGTCGACCTCCGGCTCTGCTGACCTCAGAGCGGTGACGGAACAAGAGCATCTCGATCTGGATAGGCGACACGCGAATCTGTGGGTTGAGGCACGGCACACTCACCAGCAACGGCAAGGTGCTTCGGCAGAGCGTCGGCTGGCGGCGCTTCGATCTCAGAAGGCTCGTCGCCTGTCTGCTATTCAGCGACAGTTGGACTCGGCTGCCCACTCCGATATTCAGACTATGAAGATTGGCGAAATGCGCGGAGCAGAGGCGTCATTTGACCGATTGCTCGGCGCGCAGAAAAGTGGTGTCGCCCGAACTGACCTAACGACAAGGCACATCGCGAACGTAGTAGTACAGGTCGTGGCACCATGAGTGGACTAGAGGCGCTTGCAAAGAAGCGGCGCGACTACGTCGACGCCGCGCGTGAAAACGGCTTCGAAGAGGGGCTGCGCAAACTGCTCGCCGACCTCTATCCCGACAACGCTCACTTCATTTACGAATTGCTGCAGAATGCTGAGGATGCCGGGGCTCAAGAGGTCTCCTTCGAGCTCCGCCCCGATGGACTTCGCTTTGAACACAATGGGAAACGATCATTCGACGTGGGCGATATCGATTCGATTACGGGGATCGGCCAGTCGACCAAATCAAACGATGCAACGAGTATCGGGAAGTTCGGCGTCGGCTTCAAGGCAGTATTCGCCTATACCGAAACGCCGCACGTTCAATCTGGAGAGCACTCCTTCACCATCCACGATCTGTTCGTGCCCACGCCGGCAGAGCGGGTCAATCGACCCGAAGGTTCAACCTCGTTCTGGTTTCCCTTCAATCGCCCTGAGAAGCCGTCGGAACAAGCTTTCATCGAAGTCGGTCGCGCGCTCCGCGAACTCTCTCGAAGTACATTGCTCTTTCTCAGCAATATTCGCTCGATTGAATGCACTTTCCCGGACTCGGAAGTGCGCCTAATTGAACGCAATAGTTCGACCAATGGTGTGATCGAAATTGACAGTGTCCACGAACACACCGGTCCCACTTTTTGGTACCGGATTTCGGGCGATGTCGAGCTTGGCGGGGCTCGGTTCCCTGTGGCCGCCGCGTTTTCACTGGTGGAGGCGGGAGAAGGACCTAAGAGCACGGGGCTCCCGGGCGCACGCGGCAGCGCGCAACCTGTCAAATATGCGGTAGCCCCCATCGATGGCGAAGTCTTCATCTATTTTCCCGCGGTGAGGGAGACCTCTCGCTTAAAGTTCCACATTCACGCACCGTTCGCATCCACGGTCGCTCGTGACAGCGTCCGCGATGATGACGGCAACGACCTACTGATCGCAGGGATCGCAAAACTCATCGCTGCAGCTCTACCTGCGATGCGCGATGCGGGCCTAGTCGCTCAAGGCCTACTCAGCGCACTTCCCAATGAGGCGGATGATTTACCTGAGCGGTACGAGCCGATTCGCCAGCAACTGATCCAAGCGTTTGAAGAGCAGCCCGTCACTCCGATTCGCGGTGGCGGACATGCACAGTCTTCCAGCCTGATCCGGTCGGAGGGGGCAATCCGAGCCGCGATGTCACCAGCAGATGTCGATTTCTTTCGGGAATTGTCTGAGACCGAACCGATTGAGCCCGCAGCCGGATGGCTCCCGCGTAGCGACGACCGGGCACGCGAGTTTCTTTCGTCATTGTCGGCAATTGAATTCGGTTCTGCTGAGCTGGCCAATGCGTTCGAACGCCTCGGTGAGACCCATGAGGAGCTCGAACGATGGGGCGACGAGGCCGATCAGTACCTGGATTCGATCGAAATCGAAGAGTTTAGGCGCTGGATGGACTGGCTATCTGGCAAGGGCAACGACTGGCTCCGAAGCTTTTATGCCGCGCTCGGACGACTGTCGAAGCAGAATCATAATCCTTTCACGCGTCTCGATCCCCGCTTTCGTGTCTACAGTGATCCCTATCCGGAAAGCCTCTCAGTTGTGCCCCTCATTCGCATCCAGACCCTTAGAGGGGTCGAACACGTCCGTGGGCTCGGCGCATTCATCCCGGCGGCCTCCGGATTGCGAGCCGAGAGTCTGGTTTTGGACTCGCTCGTTGAGTTTGACGAGAGCGAGACGAGCGCACCGGCAGCCGACAAAGATGCCCTTTCACAATTCTTTAAACGGGCCGGCGTTAAACCCTGGGACGCTGCGGCTCAGCTAACAGCTAGGTTCCGTTCGTATTCCCCGGCCATGAGCGCGGTTAGCCCGGCACATATCGATGATCTGGTCACGCTCGATGCGCTCCTTGAAGAGAAGACAGTAGCTGCACAAAATTTTGCACACCTTTCGATATTTCTCGCCGACGACGGTTCCAGCCTGCGCTGGGTATCAGCCGCCGAATTGTTCATCGATGAGCCTTTCCTGCCGTCGGGACTTGGCGCGCTGTACCAATCGGATGCATTCAGCGGCACAGTTTTGCACCCACTTTCCAACGTGTATAGCGGGTGCATCCTTGATGTTGCTCAGCTAGCGATTCGTCTCGGCGCAACAAAGGGCGTCGTGGTTAGGAGGACCGCAATTTGGCGCAATTCGTTATTCGAGAACCGGTGGCGCCATCAAAGTCGGGAGAATGAAAATCTACGCGCCCAAGATTGGACGATCGAGCACCTCCCGGCGATCGTCGAGGCAAATGATGAGAACCTTTTACGAGGGCTGTGGGGTCTAGTCTCGCGCGCTGCCGGCTCCGCCGGCGAGGCTGTTTATAGCGCAAACGCATCCAGCAACGTGCACCGTATTGACTCGCAACTCGTGCAGATACTCAGGGAGACGCCGTGGATCCTCGACCGTGATGGGAATCTTCGCACCCCCGCTGAAACGACAGCAAGCGACCTGGCGGAGGGAATGACACTGCCGTCAAGCGCGCCGCTCCTTGATCAAATGCATTTCGGTCAGGTCGCCAAACTAGCAGCGCTGCGGGAGCGCGGCGATGAAGTGCACGCAGCGGCGTGGGGATTTGGCTCTGTCGAGGTGGCCCAAGAAATTGCCCGGGTGTACAACGACGATCCCGACGCGTTCCGAGAATGGGTGCGTTCAAGAAAGGCTCCCGGGCTGCCTGAAGCTTCCTCTCCGGCACCGGAGCGTCGCGCGAGTCGCGTCCGTGACCGAGTCGTCGAATCGCCGGAGCGCCGCTACGCAACACGACTTCGAAGCGTTCGTGTTCAAGAACCGGGGCTTCGCAGCACAGCTAAGGCCTATCTGTCAGAGTTGTACTCGAATGACGACGGAGTCTTAGTGTGCCAGATTTGTGCCGAGGGAATGCCATTCAAGGTGGACGATCAGTATTACTTTGTTGCCGTCCAATTTGATAGCGATGCTCACCGAGACCTCCAAGAGAATCGCCTCGCGTTGTGCCCCACCTGCGCAGCAAAGTATCAACATGCACGGTCGACTCCGATAGAAACGCTGCGCGAGGACCTGCTCACCCAAACCATCGGTATGAGCGGGAGCGCGTCTGTCGAAGTGCAACTCGCCGGTGACAATGGTCGAATCCGTTTCGTGGGGAAGCATGCAATCGACCTTCAAGCTGCGCTGGAGGGTATTGAGTTGTACAGCGAGACGGATGATGCCGACGGCGGTGACGAATCCGACGAAGACCGGGAGGCACTGCAGTGATTCATGAATTGCCCGCATACACGCGCAGCCAGACCCACACTTCGCTCTAACGTCGAACCGGATGCGACTTGACCGCGAGACGCTTCTTCAGGCCACATCGCCCGTCCGCTGACGGAGGGTCCCCGGGCGGGGAAGTCCCGCAGTTCACCGTCTCCACGGCGATGTCTGCGATTCCCGATAGCATTCGAAATACGTGTTAATGAGGAGTACTAAGTTTTGAGCAATAACCACGCCACTTTCATTTGGTCCATCGCTGATCTGTTGCGGGGCAGTTTCAAAGCCCACCAATATGGCGACATCATCCTTCCGTTCACGGTGCTTCGCCGTTTGGATGCCGTGCTTGCGCCCACGAAGCAGGCGGTGTTTGCCGCTGTGGAGGAGGCGAAGAGCCAGGAGATGCCGGTTCGGGCGTCGCTGCTCCGCAACAAGGCGGGTCACGAGTATTCGTTCTGGAACGAGTCACGCTTCGACATGAAGTCGGCGCTGGGTGATTCCGAGAACGTGGCGGTGAACCTTCTCGATTACGTGAATGGTTTCTCTGAGAACGTCAAAGACATTTTCGATAAGTACAAGATCTCTGAGCGCATCGCCGAGCTCGATGAGCATGATCTTCTGTTTTTGGTGACGCAGAAGTTTGCTGAGGTCGACCTGTCGCCGGCGTCGGTTCCGAATGAGGAGATGGGTCACATCTTCGAGGAGCTGATCCGTAAGTTTGCGGAGGCGTCGAATGAGACCGCGGGTGAGCATTTCACTCCGCGTGACGTTGTTGAGCTGATGGTTGATGTGTTGTTGGCGCCGGAGTCGGAGACGTTGGCGAAGCAGAACGTGGTGCGGTCGGTGTACGACCCCACGGCAGGTACGGGTGGGATGTTGTCGGTGGCGGAGGATCACATCCGTTCCGCTAATCCGAGTGCGACGTTGACGTTGGCTGGCCAGGAGATCAATCCGCAGTCGTATGCGATTTGTAAGGCCGATATGACGGTGAAGGGTCAGTCGGTGGATGCGATCATCTTCGGTGACACGTTGCTGCATGACGGTCACACGAACAGCACGTTCTCGTATTGTCTGTCGAATCCGCCGTTTGGGGTGGATTGGAAGAAGCAGCAGAAGGCTGTCACTGAGGAACATAAGGATCGTGGTTTTGCGGGCCGTTTTGGCCCAGGTCTGCCCCGTGTTTCTGATGGGTCGATGCTGTTCTTGTTGCACCTGATTTCGAAGATGCGCCCCGCTGAGGATGGTGGCGGTCGGGCGGCGATCGTGCTGAACGGTAGCCCGTTGTTTACGGGTGGTGCGGGTTCGGGGGAGTCCAACATCCGCAAGTGGGTGTTGGAGCGTGACCTGCTGGAGGCGATCATTGCGTTGCCGTCGGACATGTTCTACAACACGGGTATCGCGACCTACATTTGGGTGCTGTCGACGAAGAAGAGCCCGGAGCGTGTGGGCAAGGTGCAGCTGATCGATGGGTCGAAACTGTTCCACAAGATGCGTAAAGGTTTGGGCTCGAAGCGCAATGAGCTCGGTCAAGAGGACATCGCAGCGCTAGTGAAGCTGTATGACAGCACTGCTGAGGATGAGTGCTCGAAGTGGTTTGCGGTGGAGGATTTCTTCTATCGCACGATCACCGTCGAGCGCCCGCTGCGGCTGAATTGGGCTTTGACGTCGGAGCGCTTCACTGTTGCTCGTGAGGCCAAGGCCTTGGAGAAGGTGGATGCTGACTGGTCAACTTTTGCTGAGCAGGTTGAGGCGAATCAGATCGAGCCGATGACGGATGCCGCAGCCTTCCGTAAGCAGATCGTGTCGCGTCTTGACGCGGCAGGTGTCTCTCTCAGCGCAGCCCAGCTGAAGGCGTTGTTGGCTGGTTTGGCAGAGCGGGATGAGTCTTCTCCGATCATTGTGGACGGCAAGAAACGACCAGAGGCCGATCCAACTCTTCGCGACACCGAGAACGTACCGTGGGGTGAAGACATCCACGAGTACTTCGAGCGTGAGGTGAAGCCGTTCGCGCCTGATGCGTGGATCGATGGGTCGAAGACGAAGGAAGGATGCGAAATCCCTTTCACACGTCATTTCTACAAGTACGTTCCGCCGCGTTCTCTCGAAGAGATCGATGCGGACCTCGATGCGGTCTTGGGACGGATTCGTGCGCGTCTTGAAGCGGTGAAGGCATGACCAAACTGAAGCCTTACAACGAGTACAAAACGAGTGGGATCGAGTGGCTCGCTGAGATCCCTGCGGATTGGGCAGTCCGACCTTTTCGCCACGCTTTCCGTGAATCGAGCGAGGTCAACGGCGATTCACCGGTCGGGAAGATGCTCTCTATTTCCGGCTATCGCGGAGTTGAGATCAAGAAGTATGACGATGAGAATCAACGGCGCACTGAGGCAGAAGTAGCGACCTACCGTGTTGTTAGGCCCGGGCAGCTTGCTGTAAACACAATGTGGCTGAATTACGGCGGACTTGGTGTGTCTGAACTCACTGGACACGTGAGTCCTGCATATCGCACGTACTGGATCGACGAGAGTTTTGAAAGGCGCTACCTTCATCACTTGATGCGCAGCGCCACTTACATCGACGCGTATACGAGTCGGTTGACTGGGATTAGGCCCAATTCGCTTCAGATGAGTCGTGACAATTTGATGGTATTTCCGATTCTGAAGCCTCCGCGAGCTATCCAAAGGTCCATCGCTGATTTCTTGGATCGGGAGACGGCGGAGATTGACGCGTTCATCGCGGATCAGGAGGAACTTATCGGGTTGCTCGCCGAGCGGCGTGCCGCCACGATCAGCCACGCCGTCACTAAGGGCCTCGACCCGACCGTCCCAATGAAAGACAGCGGTGTCGAATGGATTGGTGAAATACCAACGCACTGGCGGTTGCCCAGGCTTGCGTACGTCGCGCGTTGTTCGTCTGGTTTGGGGATGGACGCGAGCCAACTTCGGGCGGATCAATCTGAGGCTGCGCCATTCGCCGTGTACGGAGGTAACGGAGTGATTGGTTTCGGTGCATTGCACAATATGGCGGCTGGTGGCATCGCAATAGGGCGAGTGGGTGCGCTGTGCGGAAACGCGCACGTGATTTGCGAAGAATCATGGGTGACTGATAACGCATTGAGACTAGTGCTTGATACCTCGAAAGTGGATCAAGCGTACTTGCATGACGTCCTTGTCGCCCGGCGCTTAAACGAGCTCGCAGACAAAACCGCGCAGCCGCTAATAACCGGAGGCGCCGTTCTTGCCCAGCAAGTTCCAGAGCCCCCGCTGGGCGAGCAGCGGGCCATAGCATCGTATCTACGTAGGGAAACTGCCGAGTACGACGCCGCAATCGCTGATGCGAAGGAAGCAATCGCGCTCTCGCGCGAGCGTAGGGCAGCTCTTATCTCGGCAGCAGTGACCGGCAAGATTGATGTTCGCGAACACGGGGCGGTGGCGTAATGGCTTTGCATCATGAAGACGCATTCGAAACAGAGATCTGCGAATACCTGGCAGCGCACGGGTGGGAGTACTCACCTGATGACCTCGGCTACGACGGTGAACGCGCACTCTTCCCTGATGACATCTGGGCGTGGCTGAACGACACCCAGCCTGACCAACTCGACAAGATCGTCAAGCCCGACGCATCCGAAATCGCCCAGAATCAGGGTCGCAAACAGATCCTTGACCGCATCGCCAAAATCATGGCCACCGACCCCATGAACGCCGGCGGCACCCTCAACGCACTCAAGAAACCCGTCAGCGTACTCAACGCCAAATTCAGTCTCCTTCAGGCGCGGCCTGCCACCACCCTGAACCCGGCAACTGTCGAGCGGTACAACAAGAACCGTTTGCGTGTGATGCGGCAAGTCGAATACTCCGGCCGCACCCAAAACCGCATCGATCTCGTACTGTTCGTCAACGGCATCCCCGTCAGCACCGTTGAACTCAAAACCGACCTCACCCAGAGTCTTGCAGCCGGCCTCAAACAGTACTCACAGGACCGCAAGCCTGAAGGGGAGCCGCTCCTCACCTTCGGCCGTGGTGCCCTTGTGCACTTCGTTGTCACCAACGAAGAAGTTCACATGGCCACCAAACTTGACGGCAACAACACCCGCTTCCTGCCCTTCAACCGAGGCAAGAACAATGGCGCCGGAAACGCCCCAGCCGCGGGCGAAAGTAGCCCCACCTCATACTTTTGGGAAGAAATACTGCAACGCGAAACCTGGCTCGACCTCATTGGTCGGTTTCTGCATTACCGCTTTGAAGAACACACCGACGCCATCGATGGCAAAAAGTCCTACGCCCGCTACTTGCGCTTTCCTCGCTACCACCAGTGGCGGGCCGTCACGAAACTTGAGCGTGCTGTCGCTGTTGAAGGTGCTGGCCACAACTACCTCATCCAACACTCCGCTGGCTCAGGCAAAACAGACTCCATTGCCTGGACCGCGCACCGCATGGCCCAACTCCACGACAGCGACGGCAACAAAGTCTTCAACGGCGTCATAGTCGTCTCCGACCGTCAGGTGCTCGACGGGCAACTCCAGCGGGCCGTTGAACAGCTCGAAACCACCAGCGGGGTCTTCCAGCCCATCACACGCGGCGGTGACGCCTCCAAGTCGAAACAGCTCGCCGAAGCTCTCCTCGCCGGCAAACAAATCATCGGAGTCACCCTTCAGACGTTCCCGCACGCGCTGAGCGTGATTGAAAAGAACGCAGGTCTTGCTGGGCGCAAGTATGCCGTCATCGCCGACGAAGCCCACTCATCCCAAACAGGAGAAGCCGCAGCATCCCTCAAGCAAGTACTCACCGTCGGGGCAACAGCCAGCAGCACAGCCGCGCCCGAGGCGGATGCGGGGGAGACCCCTGAGCTCACCACCGATGTTGAAGACGTGCTCGCCGACCTTATGGCGCGCAAAGTCGGAGTCGGCACAATCTCCTTCTTCGCCTTCACCGCAACGCCCAAGGGCAAGACGGTTGAACTGTTCGGGCGCGACGACGAAGCCGGGGTGAAGAAGGAGTTCGACCTCTACTCGATGAAACAAGCCATTGAAGAGGGCTTCATTCTCGACGTGCTCAAGAACTACCTCTCCTACGACCTTGCCTTCGAAATTGCTCATGCCGATCACGCTGACGTCGCCGTGGAAGTGGACACCTCCAAAGCAAACAGCGAACTCATGCGCTGGGTGCGACTGCACCCCACCAACATCGCCCAGAAAGTTGCGGTGATCGTTGAACACTTCCGCACCAACGTTCGACGCGAACTCGGCGGACGCTCCAAAGCAATGGTCGTCACCAGCTCCCGCAAAGAAGCCGTGCGCTACAAACAAGCGATTGACAGCTACCTTGCCGAGCACAAGCTTGAAAAAGAGCTCGGCGCGTTAGTTGCGTTCTCCGGCTCCGTCAACGACCCCGACTCGGGCTCCACCGACCTCACCGAAACGAACATGAACCAGGGGCTCAAAGGCCGCTCGCTCGAAAAAGCATTCAGCGGCGACGACTACCAGGTCATGATCGTTGCCAACAAGTACCAGACCGGCTTCGACCAGCCGCTGCTGGTCGGAATGTATGTCGACAAGAAGCTCTCCGGAATCACCGCGGTGCAAACCCTGTCGCGGCTCAACCGTGTGATCCCCGGTAAAGAGAACACCTACATCCTCGACTTCGTCAACGACCCCGACGAGATTCTCACGGCGTTCCAGACCTACTACGAGGATGCCGAACTCACCACGCCTTCAAATCCAGACATCATCCACGACATGCTCAGCAAACTGCGCGGCATGAGCATCATCGACCAACACGATGTGGACGGGGTCGTCAACGCGTGGCTCAACAAGACCCGCCACAACGCCCTCTACTCCCACATCAAAGCTTCACGGGATGTGTTCTGGGACCGGTGGAACACCGCCAACGCGGGAGCTGAGACCGACGACCTCGAAATTGGTCGCCTCGAAGACTTCCGCGGCACCGTCAATGCGTTCGTTCGTGCCTACGACTTCTTCTCGCAGATCATCGACTATGGCGACACTGACATTGAGAAGTGGGCAATCTTCCTGCGGGTCTACCGCCGAGTGATCGAACGCCAAGAAGCGGCACCATCTGAGATCAACACGGATGACATCGTGCTCACCCACTACCGCCTTCGTAAGCAAGAAGCGAAGAGTTTGGGCCTCACGCCCGGCAAAGCGGGGGAGCTCACGGGCATCACCGACTCTGGCTCCGGAAAGCCGCGCGAAGTGAAGTACGGGTTGCTGCAAGAAGTGATCGACAAGATCAACCAACTGTTCTCCGGTAGCGGCATCGACGAAGTAGATGGAGTCAACGCCGCCGAATCATTGTTGCGCCATGTCGTCGAAAACGAGAAACTTCAGGCTGAAGCGATCGCCAATACCGAGACCGACTTCGAAGGTTCGCCCACCATCGTCGGCGAACTCGAAGACGCTATGTATCGCTCCGCTACCGGACTCAATGGCGCTTTCAAAGCGCTTCTGCAACTCGAAGACTTCGGCCAGGTCAAAGAAGTACTCATCGCGATGGGCTTGTATGAGAAGACTCGTGCTGAGGCCGAGCGGGTTGCTAGCGGGGGCTAGTCAGGAAGAAATCTTTGGTTGTTGCGGAGCGAACGGCGAGTTGAAATCGGCGTTTTGGGTTCTTTAGGTCTTATCTGCGAGGCCGACGAGCGCTGGCTCATGGTCCGACTGAGTCGCAGAGTTTAGGAGTGTGAATTCGTTCGAGTACGAGACGCCCGAGCGGTGATCGTGACAAGAACTTTTCGACACGCGTATGGTGCCGTACCTGACGCATCAGAAGATCATCGAGTTCGCTGACGCGAGAGACCCTAGGTTTCGGACGCTGGTCGGTCTACTGGCCTATTCGGGCCTGCGGTTCGGGGAGCTCACCGCGCTTCGGGTGGGGAAGGTGAACCCGTCGACCCGTCGTCTCACTATCGACAGGTCGGCAACGTCAGTCGAGGGTGTGTTTATTGAGGGCCAATCGAAGTTCCAGAAGAACAGAGAGGTGTTCTTTCCCGAGCTGCTGCGCACGCCATGGAGGAGCAGATAGAAGGTGAGCGCAGGATCGACTGTGTATTTACGGCCTCGCTCTGCTGGCCCGTCGGGTTGGGCGACTGGCGCCCGAGAGCATCAACGAGGCACGCTCGGCGCGAGCACGACCAGAGCGCCGCACGACCAGAGCGCCGCACGATCGAGGAGTTTCCGAGCATCACCCCTAACGATCTGCGCCATAAGGCTGCGAGCATCGCGGTGTCGAGCGGCGCCAAAGTGAAGGTCTTACAGGAGATGCTTGGCCACTCATCGGCTTCAATGACCCTGGACAGATATGCAGACCTCATTGACGCCGAAGACGTTTCCGTCTCCAATGCAGTCAACGCTCAAATACTCGACCGTGTCGGGGCCAGAAGCCTGGTCTGTCGACCGCTATTAGGGCCTCCCGAGCGCCCTCTCAGCGGGCGGCGGATAGATCTGATTCGCGGTGCGATGAAATGGCATCATTGTCGCGCCGAGAAGGCGGATTATTTGAGCCGTTTTCCGGCTCATTTGCCCGTGTCATTTTGGTGTCATTTTTGTCCACGGCCAAAACAGCAATGCACGCCGCTAAAAACTTTGGTGTCATTTTGGTGTCATTTGGCCGAATTGGCTCCGGTTCACCGGTGGACTTTCCGAGTGAAACTAGCCTCTGACCAGGGATTTTACAAGTGGGCGATACCGGACTCGAACCGATGGCCTCTTCCGTGTGAGGGAAGCGCGCTACCAACTGCGCCAATCGCCCGCAAAGCAATCTTCGCATATCTTCACGACACGCTCGTCACCGAACCCGGGTTCTAAGCGGAAGTGCAACACCTTCTAAGTTGTGGTTATTGAGATCACTCCGAGAAGGGTTGCACTTCCTTGACCGCACA
>NZ_BAAAKW010000021.1:0-22835 GCF_039527955.1 Rhodoglobus aureus
TTGTGTCAACAACTCCACTTTCAACCGGAGGCCCTCACCCAGCCCTCAACAACTACAGCGAGTCGTCACACCGATTCAACCAACGTCCCTGGGCAGTACAGCTAGTCGGTCCCAACGGCAGTGATTGATGAGGGCGAATAGGGAATTATCGCCGAGCTCGCTGAATACTGTCGAATTGTCGAGATCGGTTTCAGCTTGGAACCATCCAGCAGTGTATTGCCAGGCGTGAAGGTTGACATTGACATTGACATCGGCATCGTCGGCGTGCGCGGCAAGAATCGGCCGCGCGGAGTCGTGCTGCCACTCTGTCGTCCACGATTCGGTCGCGATGAGCGCTCGTACGTCGTCTAGGAAGTCCGGCCGCGGCATCCACTGTGGGCCATGAAAGAGTGCGTCAATCTCGGTGTGACGGCTGCCGATGATCTTCGCGATTCGCACAGCAAGCGTGGTCTTTCCCGAGCCCGAGACTCCAGCGACCACTACCCGGCGTGGACGATGAGGCAGGGCATCATCGAAGGAGAACATCGAGCAAGTCTATGTAAGCAGGGTTACTTCTTCGGGTGCGCGGCAACGTGGTCGGGGAAGTCCTCTTCTCCGATGCCGCCCGGAGTGTAGAAGGCTTCGATGAAACTGCGAGCTTCGGTGATCAGTCGCTCACGCGACATCCGTGGGTAAAGATCCTCGCCAGGTGACGCGACACCGGCAGCCGACACTCCGATTGTGAAGCCATAAGCGCCATTAGCCGGGCCATTGAGCCACGAAAAATGGTAGCTCGCTGGCCCCCGGGGTGCGCATCTTCGTTGACGCGGAATAGCTCACCGTGAACGGAGAATTCGACGCCATCCATCAAGAAAGATCTCCCGCTTCGACACTCTGATCTAGTCGACGACCTCGGTCTGAGTGTCGATAAACGCACGTTCGGTGTTGTTGAGGTGTTGGGGCGAGCGCGGGATGCTGCACTCCAAGAGCGACTCAATTTCATTCAGCACAGCTTCGCTGATCTGGGCGTCGAGATCTTTTAGTAGCTCGTGCTTCGCCGAAATAGTCAGCTTGGGCCACCAGCGCTCGATGGGAGGAAGGTCAGTGTTCGAATCCATGGGTGGGTCTCCGTTCTTAGTGAAGCTATTCTGCACTGGATACCGTCGAATTCGGCATGCCGCCTGCGAGATCAGTGAATTGTATTTGGCGGGAATGTCAGAGGTTCCGAGTACGTTTTAAAGAAAGTACGGCGACACGCCGAGACACTACATCTTGTGTAATGACATGGGTGTCATTCCCCGTATATAGTGAAAACTCCAACAACCCGTTGGTAAACTTCGAGAAGACTTTAAGGAGGATCGATATGGACAACGACAACGACAATGTTGGCGGATACGCAATTCCCGTCGACCCAATGGATCTTCTGCAGTGCGACAGCTGCCAGTAAAAACTTACTGAGCTCGCACCTCAAGAGATTCCTGAAGCCCCGGCAGACCTCACGGTCGCCGGGGCTTCACCCATTAATATGCAGAACTCTCAACAGTGCCTAAGCTGGTAACCGTGCCAGTGAATAAAGAACTACAAGGCCGGGTTTTCCCGCCAACAACCCCCTACCTCGTCGGGCGAGAAAAAG
This sequence comes from Rhodoglobus aureus, assembly GCF_039527955.1. Lineage (NCBI taxonomy): Bacteria > Bacillati > Actinomycetota > Actinomycetes > Micrococcales > Microbacteriaceae > Rhodoglobus > Rhodoglobus aureus. The sequence continues at coordinate 1,613 of NZ_BAAAKW010000021.1, forward strand.
TGCGCGAATTCTCACGCGCCGTCTTCGCCCAAAGCCCCCTCAACCACGACCCCGAAGCCGCGCGAGCAGCCGGCTACACCGACGTCGTCGCACCGCCAACCTTCGCCGTCGTCATCCAAGAAGCAGGCCTCGCTCTCCTCCTTGCAGCCCCCGACACCGGCATCGACTTCTCCCGCATCGTTCACGGCGAACAAAAGTTCACCTACACGCGGCAGATCGTCGCCGGAGACGAACTCACCGCCATCCTCACCGTCACCAGCATCAAGTCACTCGGCGGCAACGACATGATCACCGCCGAAACCGCCATCAGCGACAGCACCGGCAACCACGTCGTCACCGCAACCTCCGTACTCGTCATGAGAGGCACAGAATGAGCGACCTCGTCGTCGGCCAAGAACTCATCACCGGCAAAGTCACCCTCACCCGCTTCTCGCTCGTGCGCTACGCCGGAGCATCCGGAGACTTCAACCCCATCCACTACCGCGACGACGTAGCGGAATCCGTCGGCCTCCCCGGCGTACTCGCCCACGGCATGCTCACCATGGGCCTCGCCGTGCAACCCGTCATCGACTGGATGGGCGACCGTGGCGACCTGGTCGAATACGGTGTGCGCTTCACTCGCCCCGTCGTCGTCGACGGCAACGGCGGAGTCACCGTCACCGTCACCGCCAAAGTTGGTGCCATCGAAGAAGACGTCACCCGCATCGACCTTGTCGTCAGCGCAGCCAACCAAACAGTGCTCGGCAAATCACAAGTGAGGGTCAAGCTCCACCAATGAGCGACAACGTCCCCCGCGACAGCACAGCACTCGCTGACAGCACAGCGCTCGCCGACCTCACCACCATGCGAGTCGGCGGGCCCGCACGCCAACTTCTCCGGCCCAGCACCGAAGATGAACTCATGGAGAACGTGCGCGCAGTCTGGAAACGCGGTGACGAATGGCTGCTCATCGGTGGCGGCTCCAACATGGTTATCAGCGACGAAGGATTCGACGGCACAGTCGTCCACATCGTCACCCGCGGCATCCAAGTCACCTCGCAAGACGCAGAATCGTTGCATATTCGCGTGCAAGCAGGCGAATCGTGGGACGGCCTCGTCAGGCGCATCGTTGCCCGCGGCTGGGCCGGCATCGAAGCGCTCAGCGGCATCCCCGGATCCGTCGGCGCCGCCCCCATTCAAAACATTGGCGCCTACGGTCAAGAAGTTGCCAGCGCACTAGAGGGCATCGACTTTCTCGACTACGACAGCGGCGAACTCGTGCACCTCAGCACCGCCGACCTCAACCTCGGATACCGCAGTTCAGTGATCAAAAGCGGGCGCGTTGGCCTGGTGGTCGCCGTCTACCTCGCGCTCACGGCATCCCCGACCAGCACCGTTCAGTACCAGCAGCTTGCCTCAGCGCTCGGAGTGAGCATTGGCGACCAAGTGCCCGTGCAACAAGTACGCGACACCGTGCTCGCCCTGCGGGCATCCAAAGCGATGGTGCTCGACCCCAATGAACCAGACTCGGCAAGCTGCGGATCGTTCTTCACCAACCCAATCGTTCCCGAAAACATTGCCCGAGCCCTGCCATCGGATGCCCCACGCTGGGTCATCGACGACGAACCAGTTGCCGATGTTGCGGTTCCCCTCGGCGAGACACCCGCCCTCCCTCCGGCGCCTAAACAGCGCATGGTGAAGTTGAGCGCAGCCTGGCTGATCGAACACTCCGGCGTGAAAAAGGGCTTCAGGTTGCCCGGCTCGCGTGCCGCCGTCTCCAGCAAGCACAGCCTCGCGATCGTGAACCGCACCGGAGCAAACGCAGCCGAAGTGTCAGAACTGTCGCGCTACATTGCCGCCCGAGTGTTGGGTGAACACGGCATCCGCCTGCAGCCTGAACCCGTCGCCGTCGGTGTTGAGCTGACCTAGCTGGCGTTGGCTAAGTTCGGCTCGCCTGATTCGACTTGGGCTGACCTAGCTAGCGCTGGGCAGCAGCCCCAGCTCCATCGCCTTCGTGACGGCGCGCGTGCGATCCTTCACTTCGAGCTTCTCGAACACGTGGATGAGGTGGGTTTTCACCGTGGCCTCGCTCACGAACAGGGCGGCCGCAATCGCTCGGTTGCTGTTGCCATCGGCAACAAGCGCGAGCACTTGGGTTTCACGATCACTCAGCGCAATGCGCGCAGGTTCGCGCATGCGATTCACGAGCAGAGCCGCAATCGACGGAGCCAGAGCCACCTCGCCCCGGGCAACCGAACGCAGCCCTGCCAAGATTTCCTCCTGCGGCGCAGCCTTCAGCAGATAGCCACTCGCTCCAGCCTCGATCGCGGCCAGAATGTTTTCGTCAGACTCGTAGGTCGTCAGGATGAGCACGCGAACGTCGGGGCGTGCCGCCACGAGCTGCGCAGTCGCTTCTGCGCCTCCGAGGCCGGGCATGCGCAAATCCATGAGCACAACGTCGGGGGAGAGCTGCGTAGCCAAGACGACCGCCTCGGCACCGTTGCCGGCCTCCCCGACGACATCAATGTCATCCGCAGAGCTCAACAGCCCCACAATTCCGCTGCGCACAATGGGGTGATCGTCGGCGACAATTACGCGAATCATGCGGTGGCTCCTAGCGGAATAGTGGCGTGCAGAATCGTGCCGGCACGAGAACTATCAATAGTGAGTTGCCCGCTCACGAGCGCCAAACGTTCGCTCATGCCCTCAAGGCCAAATCCGGTGCGAGCTTTCTCGGTGTCGAACCCCTCACCATCGTCGGTCACCAAGATGCTCACAGCGCCTTCGACAGCGGTGACCTCAATCGTGGCGTGTGATGCCTCGGCGTGCTTGCGTATGTTCGCCAGCGCCTCCTGAGCGCACCGCAACACCACCACCTCAGTCTCGCGGGCGATCGTCGGCAACCCGGCCGCGTTCACGGTCACGCTCACGTGCGTTTCGCGGCTATAGCGTTCGGCCAGACGCTCAAGGGCCGCACTGATGCCATCACTCGTCAGGCCAACCGGTGCGGATGCCGCCACCATGGCCCGAGTCTCCGCCAACGCAGCGCGGGCACTCTCCTCAATTAGCTCAAGCTGTTCGGCTGCGGCGGCGGCATTGTTGGTGTCGAGTTCGCGCCGGGCCCTCTGGGCTACGAGCACCAACCCGGTCAGGTCTTGCGCGATGGTGTCGTGGATTTCACGGGCCAGCCGCTCCCGCTCACTGGCAACGCCAGCATCCCGGCTCACCGCGGCAAGTTCGTCGCGGGTGGCATGCAACTCGGTGAGTAGGGTTTGGCGCTGTTCGCTGAGGTGCGAAATTTGGGTGATCCACAGGCCAAGGGCGAGGCTAAAGATGAGGGAGAGCCCGACGATGGCGATGGTTTCGGCGATCGCTTCAGGGCTCGTGCCGAGGAAAATGACGAAGCCGACCCCGACCGCCACTGCGACGACAATATTGCCGATGATCGCATTGCGGGTGCGATCGATGATGGTCCAGACCAGCGGGTAGGCGATTGCTTGCAGAGTAGCCATGGTCGGCATCAATGCGACGCCAACGCCCAGCGTGACAGCAAGGATGCCGACAAAGAGCACTGCCGCAACTGTGCTGCGGCCCGCGCGGATGCCGAGGGTGAACCACGCCACGACGAGCACTCCGAGGGCGACCCCCGCACCCCACTGGTTCGCGGGTGGGGCACCCGAACCCACGACGAGCACCGTCATGACCGCAACGGTGACGACGACGGCGATGCTCATCCAGCGGAAATAGCCCATTTAGCTATCCTTGCGGATCCAGCGGAAGGTGATGCGCGTCACGATGAGGCCGATGACCAGCCAGAGTCCTGTCGCGATGGCGACACCGGGCAGGTTCCAGCTCTCTGACTGCTCAAGAACTTCGAAGCTCGCGGGCAAGAACACTTCGCGCATACCTTGCGCCATCCATTTGAGCGGGAACGCACTCGCAACATTTTGCAGCCACGTTGGCAGGAGCGAGAAGCCCAAGTACACGCCCGAAATGAACTGCAGAATCAGGGCGATAGGAATCACCACTGCTGTCGCACTCTTGCCGGTGCGGGGCAGCGCACTCAGAGCAATACCCAACACGGCGGATGTCGTGACACCGAGCACAAAGACCCAAGCGAAGGTCAGCCACTTGCTCGGCTCGTTCGGCAGTTCAACGCCGAATGCGACACTCGCGACCAGAATCACGAGAGTTGCCTGCAGCACGCCCGTCACAAACACTTGCCCGATCTTGCCGATGAAATAGCTCATCACCGGCAGGGGAGTCCCGGCGAAGCGTTTGAGGGTGCCGTCGCTCTTTTCCATCGCAATGTCGATGGCCATGTTTTGCAGACCGCTCAACAGGAGGCCGGCGGCGATCATCCCTGGCAGGTAGAAGGCGGCAGCGGTCAGCGGTTCTTCTTCTGACCCGAAGTTCTGTTCGCTAAAGGCGAGGGAGAAGATGGTGAGCATGACGACGGGGAAGAGGAAAGTGAAGAACACCGAGTCGCCCTGGCGGAAGTAGGCACGCACCTCGTACTTGATGCGGCTTGCTCCAAGCCGGAGGTTGCGGCCGAGGCTTGCTCCTAAGCTGCTGCGCGAGGTGCGGCCAGTTGCCGTCACAGGTGCTGAACTTGTGGTGCTCATCGCGCGTTCTCCACTTCGCTTGCCTGTGCGTGGTCGGCGACCAGCTGCAGATAAATGTCTTCGAGGCTGGGGCGAATAATCTCGAGCCCAGCAGGTTCGGCGCCCCCTGCCATGAGGGATGCCACGAGGGCTCCGGGGGTGTGAGTGCGCTCCTCGTATCGCGTCGCGCCTTCGCGCCAGCGAACAATCGGAACTCGAGCCTCTGCCCCGCCGAGCTCATCAATCGCCCCGATGTCGATCATCTTGCCGCCCGCAATCACGCCGGCCCGGTCGCCAAGCTGGGCTGCCTCGTCGAGGTAGTGGGTGGTGAGGAGGATGCTCGTGCCGTCCGCCTTGAGCGAGCAAATCAACTGCCAAAACTGTTGACGGGCCTCGGGGTCAAAGCCGGTGGTGGGTTCGTCAAGAAAGAGCAGCTCAGGGTTGCCGATGATGCCGAGCGCGACATCCACACGCCGACGCTGCCCGCCAGACAGTTTGCGGATGAGGGTGCCCTCCTTTTCTTGGAGGCCCACCGACGCGATGACCTCATCAACATTGCGGGGGTTGGGGTAGTAGCCGGCAAAGTGGGTGAGCTGTTCGCGCACTGTTACGTTGCCGCTTTCGCCGCTGGACTGCAGCACGATTCCGAGGCGTGCCTTCCAGTCGAGGCCGCCCTTGCCGGGGTCGACGCCGAGCACGCTCGCGGTGCCGCCGGTGCGATCCCGGTATCCCTCAAGAATTTCGATGGTCGTTGACTTGCCGGCACCGTTCGGGCCAAGAAGCGCGAAGGTTTCTCCGCGCTGAATCTCGAAGCTGACCGAATCGACGGCGGCAAATGATCCGTAAGTTTTTCGCAGATTTTCGACCTGCACGACGGGGGCGGTGGTGTTCATGCTTCTATCGTCGCCTGTCGGGGCCGCGCGCAACAGGTTCTGACGGTTAGAGCTCCATCAACCGATCGGTTGATGCGGAGGCGCAGCGCAGTCTGAGCTCGCCGATTGAACGTCAGCGCTTCCGCGACGCAGCCCCCACGCAGCCCCCACGCAGCCCCCACTCAGCCAGCCCCCACTCAGCCAGCCCCCACTCAGCCAGCCCCCACTCAGCCAGCCCCCACTCAGCCAGCCTCGCACTCAGCCAGCCTCGCACTCAGCCAGCCTCGCACTCAGCCAGCCCCGCTACCGTCGAGGCATGACGTCGTTGCCAACACCCCGTGCCCTCTCGCTGGCAGCGCTCGCGCTCGCCGTCACGTTTGCCGTAACCGGATGCTCGGCCGCCAGCACCTCGAGCGGTACGTCTGAACTCAGCACGTTGCCGCCGGCCAGCTCAAGTTCTGACCCGGCCACGTTCTTCCCCGATGTCGAGGACGTGGTGGTCACGCCTTCTGGCACCAACAGGTTTGATTTTGCGGTGACGATTAGTTCGGCCTATGACACCCCGCAACAGTATGCAGATGGATGGCGCGTGCAATCGCCCGATGGCACGGTGCTTGGCGAGCACACCCTGGGTCACGATCACGCCAGCGAGCAGCCTTTCACGCGCACCCAATCGGGCGTGGACATTCCTGAGGGCATCACCGAGGTAACCATCGAGGGTCGCGATCAGGCGAACGGTTACGGCGGAACCACCGCCACCGTCGAGCTTCCTGGCCGCTAGTTAGCTGAACAGCTTCTGCAAGCGCTGCACGCCTTCGAGCAGTGCGTCGTCGCCGAGGGCATAGGAGAGGCGCAGGTAACCACTTGGACCAAATGCTTCGCCCGGGATGACAGCAACTTCGGCCTTCTCGAGAATCAGGTCGGCGAGTTCGAGGCTGGTTGTCGGGGTGACTCCGGCCCATTCGCGGTTCAGCAGGCCCGTGACATCCGGGTACACGTAGAACGCGCCTTCGGGCGTCGGGCAGTGCAGGCCGTCAATCTTGTTGAGTTCAGAGACCATCAGTTTGCGACGACGGTCGAAGGCCAGGCGCATCTCTTCAACGGCATCCTGCGGCCCGGTGAGAGCCTCGATGGCTGCGCGCTGCGAGATGTTGGAGACGTTGCTGGTGAGGTGCGACTGCAGGTTCGCAGCGCCCTTCATGGCGTCGACAGGGCCGACCATCCAGCCGAGACGCCAGCCGGTCATTGAGTAGCTCTTAGCCACACCGTTCACCAAAATCGTGGTGTCGGCTAGCGCCGGAACTGCCTCGACGATAGAGACGGCACGCACTCCGTCGTAGACGAGGTTTTGGTAGATGTCATCGCTGATCACCCAGATGCCGTGCTCAAGTGCCCACTCACCGATCGCCTTGGTCTGTTCGGGCGTGTAGACGGCGCCAGTGGGGTTCGAGGGCGAGACGAATAGCAGCACCTTGGTTTTCTCGGTGCGGGCGGCTTCGAGCTGTTCGACGGTCACAAGGTAACCCTGGTCGGCACCGGCGAAGACCTCAACCATGGTGCCGCCGGCGAGCTTGATCGCTTCGGGGTAGGTGGTCCAGTACGGGGTCGGAACGATTACTTCGTCGCCCTGATCAACGAGAGTCGCGAAGGCTTGGTACACGGCCTGCTTGCCACCGTTGGTGACAACAACTTGGTTGATTCCCACTTCGAGGCTGCTGTCACGCAGCGTCTTCGCGGCGATGGCCTCACGCAGTTCGGGCAGTCCGGCTGCTGGCGTGTAGCGGTGGTTCTTGGGGTCGAGCACTGCTCGGGATGCCGCATCCACAATGTTCGCGGGTGTCGGAAAATCGGGTTCACCTGCCGCATAGCTGATGATGGGGCGACCGGCGGCGAGAAGCGACTTAGCTTTCGCGTCCACCTTGAGGGTGGCCGACTCGGCGATGGCGGAAATTCTGGCGGAGAGGCGAGGTGAAGTCACCGGCCAAGTCTAAGGCTTCGGGAGCGACTGTGCCCAGAGATTTCAGGCGCTGTACAGGCACAGCGGCGCAAGAAAACATGCCCGCAGGGCGCGAACGCGGTGCGGGTATGAAGAAGCGGCCGGAGCAGTGGTCCTGGGGGGACGATCAGCTCCGGCCGCTGAGATTACCTACGCAGTCTTAGAGCTAGGACTTGGGATGTGTGCGTAGGTAACCCTGACGCGCGAAGTAGGCACCCGCTGCCAACAACGCGACGATGAGGGCGAAGAGGACTGAGACCCTCGGTGGTTATGACGCGGGTTCTCAGAATTTCTTCAGAAAACTTTTGAGCCAGTATTTCGCGGCTGTGTGGCGATCTCGCGCTCGCTTCCTCTTCTCTGCATTTCGGGAGGCCGCAGGATTGACGTACACTGGAAGAAGTAGTTGATTACTGCCATACTTTTGCGCGCCTACTCCTCGTTTGTCGAGGTAGATATGTGAAAGTGTGGTGCGAGAGATTCAGGTCTCTTGCAGAGGGTGGTGGCTCAATTGGTAGAGCAGCGGTCTCCAAAACCGCAGGTTGCAGGTTCGAGTCCTGTCCGCCCTGCAAGTCCCGGTCCGTGTTTCACGGGTTGGGCCGAGCAAGCCGAAGTATCGGAAGGTAACTAAGAGTGGCCAAGAAAGACGTAGACGAGCCCAGCGAGGACGTCGTCGCCAAGGCGAAGAAGGACAGCGAGCAACGTCGTGGACCCTTCGGGCGCATGTCACTCTTCATCCGCCAAGTAATAAACGAACTCAAGAAGGTCGTAACACCGACCAAGCGTGAACTGATCAGGTTCACCCTTATTGTTCTTGTTTTCGTCGTCATCATGATGGGCATCGTTTCCGCGCTCGACTTTGGGTTCAGCGCGTTGGTGAACTTCTTGTTCGGCGATCCTGACCTAGTGGTTTAGGTCTTCTACACGCTGCCTTTCACAGACAGTCCTTCACAAAACGCATCGGCCACGGCCTAACTGCAGAGCAACGAAAAGAGATTTAGTGTCCGAGAACCACCGCGAAGACTCCGAGCTGGCTACGGCAGCAGAGCAGTCCTCCGAGGAGGATGAGGCGCAGACGGGGAACACCCTGGCTGAGGCAGAGCGTTCCGAAGACTCCGCCGAGCACCAGGCAATGCACGTTGAAGACGGCTCGACTGATGTTGATGCCGATCTGGCTGGCCTCCTTGAGGCTCTGGATGCTGCCGCCGACCCCGAAGCAGATGCTGCGGTCGATGGCGCTCTAGACGTTCACAACACGACCGATGCTGATGCATCCGTCGCAGCAACTGACGACGAAGCTGCGGATGAGGCTGAAGCCGCGGGCCTCGAAGTCGAAGTTGACCCCTACGCCGAATTCCGCATGGATCTGCGTCTTCAGCCGGGCAAGTGGTACGTCATCCACTCCTACGCCGGTTTCGAGAAGCGCGTCAAGCACAACATTGAGAACCGTAAGGTATCGATGGCTATGGAAGATTCTGTTTTCCAGGTCGAGGTACCGATGGAAGATGTTGTCGAGATCAAGAACGGCCAGCGCAAGCTCGTCAACCGTGTTCGCATCCCCGGCTACGTTCTGGTTCGCATGGACCTCAACGAAGACAGCTGGTCGGTTGTTCGTCACACCCCAGGAGTTACTGGCTTCGTCGGCAACGCGCACAACCCGGTTCCTCTTCGCTTCGAAGAAGCTTTCAATATGCTGAAGAGCCTTGTTGAAATCGTCGAAGCTCCCGCAACCAAGGGTTCGTCCACCAAGGGCAAGACCGCTGCGCGTTCGATTCCCGCCGAGATCGACTTCGAAATCGGCGAGACCATCACGATCAAGGAAGGTTCGTTCGCGGGCCTGCCAGGTTCGATCAGCGAGATCAAGGCCGAGAGCGGAAAGCTCATCGTTTTGGTTTCACTGTTCGAGCGCGAGACTCCGGTCGAGCTCAGCTTCGACCAGGTCACCAAGCTTTAAGGGCTAACGCCCCTAAAAAACCACCGCGCCCTCCGGGGTGCGGGAGAGTTGGCCACACGGGTCAATTCGTACAGTAAAGGAAACACAATGGCACCGAAAAAGAAGGTTACAGGTCTGATTAAGCTTCAGATCCAAGCCGGCGCCGCTAACCCCGCACCGCCCATTGGGCCTGCGCTTGGTCAGCACGGCGTTAACATCATGGAGTTCTGCAAGGCGTACAACGCCGCTACCGAGGCACAGCGTGGAAACGTTATCCCGGTAGAGATCACCGTGTACGAGGACCGTTCATTCACGTTCGTCCTCAAGACCCCGCCTGCAGCAGAGCTCATCAAGAAGGCTGCTGGAGTTCCCAAGGGATCGGGCACACCGCACTCCGTCAAGGTTGCGCAGCTCACAAAAGACCAGGTTCGTACGATCGCCGAGCAGAAGATGGCTGACCTCAACGCCAACGACATCGACGGCGCAATGAAGATCATCGCGGGCACTGCTCGTTCGATGGGAATCACGGTGGAGGCATAATGTCCAAGAATTCCAAGGCATACAAGGCCGCCGTCGACAAGCTTGAAGACGGTAAGTTCTACACGCCCACCGAGGCTGTCGCTGTCGCTCGCGAGACCGGCTCCAAGAAGTTCGACTCGACCATTGAGGTTGCTCTTCGCTTGGGTGTAGACCCTCGCAAGGCTGACCAGATGGTTCGCGGCACCGTTATCCTGCCGCACGGCACGGGTAAGACTGCTCGCGTTATTGTCTTCGCAACCGGTCCTGCAGCCGAGGCAGCTCTTGCTGCTGGCGCTGACGAGGTCGGTGGCTCAGAGCTCATCGAGAAGGTTGCCGCTGGTTACACCAGCTTTGATGCAGCCGTCTCGACTCCTGAGCTCATGGGCCAGGTTGGTCGGTTGGGTAAGGTTCTTGGCCCGCGTGGCCTCATGCCCAACCCCAAGACCGGAACGGTTACCCCAGACACCGCTAAGGCAGTTTCTGACATCAAGGGCGGAAAGATTGAATTCCGTGTCGACAAGCACTCCAACGTGCACTTCATTGTTGGCAAGACCGGATTCACCGCTGAGCAGCTCGACGAGAACATCAAGGCAGCGCTTGACGAGATTGTTCGCGCCAAGCCCAGCTCCTCGAAGGGTCGCTACATCAGCAAGGCAACGGTTTCCACGACCTTCGGTCCTGGCATCCCGGTCGACATCAACTCGATCTAATACTGCTTGAATGAACGGGGGTTGGCTTCTGCCAGCCCCCGTTTTCGCATCCCCGAGGAGTTCGTCGTGACCACCACCGTTCGTTCTGCTGTCGCGGCCGATGCTGAGCTCCTGCATGAGCTCGCACGCCAGACTTTTCCGCTTGCGTGCCCTCCAACCACAACTCAAGAGGCAGTGGCCGAGTTCATCGCCCAACACCTCTCTGTCGACGCCTTTCGCGGTTACTTGGCAGACTCAGCCCGCGAGATTCTGATCGGCGAGGTTGATGACCAGCCCGCAGGGTACGTACTCTTCTGCAGCGACGAACCGAGTGATCCGGATGTCGCTGCCGTTCTCAGTGCGCGCCCGACGGTGGAGCTCAGCAAGTGTTACGTTCTCGGCGACTTCCACGGCGCAGGGGTAGCGCGGGCACTCATCGAAGATGGCATTGCCCGCTCGCGCGAACACGGATTCGCCGCAATGTGGCTCGGTGTCAATCAGGAGAATGTTCGCGCCAATCGTTTCTACGAGAAGATGGGCTTTCGGCTCGCCGGTACGAAGAAGTTTCTCGTCGGGGAGCGGTGGGAAGATGACTACGTTCGTGAATTACTTCTCGGCGAAAGCACCTAGGCCCGTCTCAACTTGGCCTGTGCCTGCGCTGCTGGCGTGCTCTACGATTGTGGAATGCGCGCATCGCTGACCTCTCGCCCGGGAGCGTTCAGGCTATGACCGTTGTCGCACCGCCTCGAGTAGCCCTCGAAGCATTAGAGGGCTATGCGGCCGTTGCTGGCAGCATCGCTGTGGGTGTCGCACTCGTTCTCATTTGGATGTCGCGTCTCGCCATTCCTCGCGAGCTCTACGTCAGCGAACTCGGCGCTGAAGGGGAACCAACTGCTGCGGCGTTCGAGATCGCCCTGCTGCTGATCGTGGCTGGAGGCTCCGCCGTCGCGTGGGCTGCACGCCGCGTTCGAGCATGGCCGCCGTTGCTTTCGCTCGGCACACCAGCACTGTCGCTCTGGGTGGGGTGCGCATTTTTTCTTCTCGCCTCGCAAGTGACCTGCACTTCGGGATGCCCGCTGCCTTACGGCCCCAGCTTCACCGTTCAAGACTTCACACACACGCTCGCCGCAGTGATCGCGTTCGCGGCGGCGTGCTGGGCGATGATCCAAACCTCGTTCGCGCGAGAACATCGGGTGCTCGCTCGCATGTCGCTGATCACAGCGATCGCTGTCGCAGTGATTGCCGGCACCGGAGGCCTCTTCTCGCTCTTCCGCTTTCAGGTCGTGCTCGGGAGTCGGCTCGAATTTGTCGCAACCACGATCGCCATCGCCTGGCTCATGATGCTCGGCACCGTGATCGCCGCACGCAAACTGGGCCGCGCCCGAGCTAGTTAGCTACGGCGCACGCATGAGGTCGAGCAGCCGATCAGCAAGCCCGACAAGAGCGTGAATCTGGTCTTCGTCCCGTTCGACCCACAGGCACTTCGGTTCGCCGTGCACGGGGACGAAGTCGTCGTGCTGCTCCCAGACCACCAGAGTTCGATCTGCTCCCAGCACGTACTGCTGCCACCAGACCTGGCGCAGATACGAGCGCGGGATGCTGCGCCACGCTTTGTGCGTCGTCTTGATTTCTGACAGCACGACCGCGCCATCGATCACCGCGACACCGTCGGGTGTCGCCAAATGCAGCGGCTGATCATGCGCGTGATACAGCGCGGAACTGGACTGGATGCCGTGCTGCGCCAGCACCCAACGTGCGATCTCTGGTTCCCGCAGGCGGCCATGATCGGTGAAGGCGTTGCCGGTGAAACCAGAGCCGAGAAGCTTGCTCTCCACCACACCGCGCAACGATTGATCGGTGGCTAGACGGGCGGCATCCGTCGCAGTCACACCGCGGCTTCGCGCACGAAGCCAGGCAACCCGATCCTCCGCGTGGGTGACAACGCGGTCACGGTGATTGGGCGCAACCGGCTCCCACAGATCGAGTTCCGGTTGCATAGTCACACCCCATTGTCTCGCGTGTCTGCATCGCCGGTATGCCCACCGCGCGGAAACTCGGATTCACAGCCGCTCGGTGCGGCGTTGGCTCGCGTCACGTCATCTAATGCGAGCCAGTACTGGCAGACTAGGCGCATGCTAGCTCGCCACATTGACAATGCGTCTCCTTCGAGACTCCGTCGTCGGTGGTCCGTTGCGGCAGCGGCGACGCTATTTGCGATCGTGACGTTCGTACCGACGGTAGGTGCCGCGGCATCCGTTGGGTCGATCCCGCCAGACGTCACTGAGTTCGCGCAGGCCGACGACGGCCTTATCTTGGAGCTCGAAGAGTACTTTGGGGTCGACCAGCGCGGCGGCGGTCTTGACTTCTCGGATGGCATCGAGATGGGCGAGATCGATCGAATCTTCCTGTGGTCGGATGCGTTCCGCTCAGGTGAGGCCACGGAAACTCCAGTGCAGTATGTGAACCGCTGGAAGATCCCCGTTCTGATCGGGGAAGAGCCCGTCGGCATCGCGATGATCGGAATCGACCCGGCCACAGTCGAACCGGAAATGATCGACTTCATCCGCGGTCCGGGCGCCACTCTCGCGCTCGACAACATCGACGAAGACGCGACTCTCGTGCATGAACCCGAGACGCATGCGTGGTTCAGCCTCAGTGACGGCGTGATTGCGCCGCTCGTACGCGGAGAGAGCGGAATCGCTGGAGAAACCACCCTCGCCGAGTACCAACCCCAACTTTCGGGTCGCGTGATCACAGTCGTTGAGCCGTCGCCACAACCCGATCGGGGTTCGGTGCAATCGGTCGTGATTATCGCCACAACCGCCGTCGTTTTGCTTCTGGCTCTGCTCATCCCCACGATCATTGGGCAGGTGCGCGAACGACGCGAGCGCCTGGCAGAGGCTGCGGGTGGAGCCGCGACTGAGGGCTCGGCTGAGGCGGAGGCCGAAGGCAATGCGAATGTCGCGACCGTCACGAATCTCACGGCAGAGAGCACGAAGCCGGATTCGAACCCAACTTCGGATGCCGATACGGTTCAGGATGCTCCTGCTGTAGGGAGCGCAACGGCAGCCACCGCAAAGAACTCCGCAGAAAAGACAGTAACGACCTCCACGACCAAGGCGGCGAAGAAAGCACCCGCCACGAAACCAGCCGCCCGAAAGTCAACGACCGCGGCCGCTAGCAGTACGACGACTGCGAAGAAGCCAGCTGCCACGAAAAAGGCACCGGTGAAGAAGGCACCGGCCGCGAAGAAGCCTGCAGCCTCGAAGCCGGCAGCGAAGAAACCAGCCGCTAAGAAGCCTGCCGCAAAGAAGCCTGTAGTCCCGAAACCGACTGCTAAGAAACCAGCCGCCAAAAAGCCAGTGCCAGCGAAATCTGCTGCGCCAGAATCGCCAAACGCGACAGAGTCGTCGGCAGACTAGCCAGCAGTGAGTTTGTTGCACTCGCCGCTTGACCGCGACATTCGGCGGCTCGCACTTCCGGCGCTTGGCGCTCTCGTCGCAGAGCCCATCTTTCTCCTCACTGACACCGCACTCGTCGGTCATCTGGGCAGTGCGCAGTTGGGCGGGCTCAGCGTTGCTAGTGCGGTGCTGCAAACCGCGGTCGGGCTGCTCATCTTTCTCGCCTACTCCACAACTCCGACCGTCGCGCGTTGGCTGGGCGTCGGCAATCGCGCTCGAGCCGTTGCGGCAGGTGTCGACGGGGTTTGGCTCGCAATCGTCTTAGGAGTGTTGCTTGTCGTCATCGGTATTCCGGCGACACCGTGGTTGATCAGCCTGTTTGGGCCGGATGCCAGCATCGTTGAGTACGCCAACCAGTACCTGGCAATTTCCATCCTGGGCTTACCGGCAATGCTCATCACTTTCGCGGCATCCGGACTTCTGCGTGGTCTTCAAGACACCCGAACCCCACTCATCGTTGCCGTTGCCGGATTCGTTTCTAACGCCCTCCTCAACGTGCTCTTCATCTACGGATTCGGCTGGGGCCTCGCTGGATCAGCCATCGGCACAGTGGTGGCAAGTTGGGGAATGGCTATCGCGTACATCGTGATGCTCGTGGTTATCGCGCGCCGGGAGAGCGCGAGAGTGCGGCCACACCTGGGCGGGATGCTCCTCGCTGGCCATGCGGGGGCGTGGCTGCTGCTGCGCACCGCTTTGTTGCGGGCAGCGATGCTCGCAACAATCGCGGTGGCGACCGGGTTCGGGGTGCCTGAGCTTGCGACAGTGCAGATAGCACTCACAATTTTCGCCACTCTTGCGTTTGTGCTCGATGCCCTCGCCATCGCCGGGCAAGCGATGATCGGCAAAGAGCTCGGCGCGAGCGACGTTCCACGAGCACGAGCCATCACGCGGCGGCTCATCGAGCTTGGCGTGGGAAGCGGGGTGATTCTCGGGCTCATCGTTCTGGCGATGTCGCCCTGGGTCGGAATTGTGTTCAGCTCCGACGGGGAAGTTCGCACCGGACTGGCCGCACTTCTTCCGGTGCTGGCCCTCGGCATCCCGGTGGCCGGATTCGTGTTCGTGCTTGATGGGGTGCTGATCGGCGCGGGGGATGCCCGCTACCTCGCACTCACCGGGCTCATTAACCTTGCCGTGTATGTGCCACTGCTCTGGTGGGTTGAGGTGGGTAACCTCACGGCAGTGCCAGCGCTGGTCTCACTGTGGTTCGCGTTCGGCCTGGGCTATATCGGGGCGCGTGCGGTCACCCTCGGGCTGCGCGCTCGAGGCGACCGCTGGCTAGTAACAGGAGCGACGCGGTAACACTCACCCGCGCCGCCCGCTCGCATTCAACCTGCTTGCGCGGAGGCTTGTCGGGCTACTTCTTCTCAGTCACCGCTCCGTGTTTCAACGGTGGTTCGGGTGGTCACCGCAAATGTAGGAATGACCTTTATCAGCTGACAATGGTCAACCTGAGAACAAGCTTTGAGCAGGAGAAGAGCCTCTCGCAGCGGGAGCGGGCTGCGGGTACACAGAAATTTCATAGGAAACTCCGAATAACTAGAGATCATGACCACGTCACGTCACCTTCCGGCAGTCCAGGCGCAGCCGCGTTTGAGCCGAGCCGACGGCACCGCCATCCGCGCCGTAGTCGTCGACGACGAAGATTCGCTCACGGACCTTCTGTCTATGGCGCTGCGCTATGAAGGGTGGGATGTTCGGCTCGCCTCTGACGGACACCAAGCCCTCACCACAATCCGGGAGTTTCGCCCCGACGTGATTGTTCTCGACATCATGATGCCGGGCTTGGATGGGCTTTCGGTACTCACGCGGTTGCGTGCTGATGGCATCGAGACACCCATTCTCTTTCTCACGGCCAAGGATGCTGTCGAAGACCGGGTTGCTGGTCTCACGGTTGGTGGCGACGACTATGTGACGAAGCCGTTCAGTCTTGAGGAACTCGTTGCTCGACTGCGCGCCCTGTTGCGTCGCTCCGCAATTTCTATTGCCGGCGATGCTGATCCCGTGATCGAAGTCGGCGATCTCTCGCTTGACGAGAGCACCTACGAAGTGAGTCGCGCAGGAACCAAGGTCGAGCTCACTGCAACCGAGTTTGAGTTGCTGCGCTATCTGATGCGCAACCCGCGACGCGTGCTCAGCCGGGCCCAGATTCTCGACAGAGTGTGGAGCTACGACTTCGGTGGACGAGCCAGCGTCGTTGAGATCTATATCTCCTACCTTCGCAAGAAGATTGATGTCCTCGGCCCTCCCATGATCCAAACCGTGCGTGGTGTCGGGTACATGTTGCGGGCTACCGAATGATTCGACCACGAGAAGTACGAGCTCCGGGGACGGGCCGCAAACTCAGTCTGCGCAACCGGCTAGTGCTGGGCAGTGCTGCACTCATCGCGCTCGCCGCCGTGCTGATCGGTGTCGTCAGCGTGCTCGCCCTTCAGGGGTTTCTTATTGACCGCCTCGATGTACAACTGACGTCTGCCTCAACCCGTTCGCAGGGTGCGCTCGATGGGCGCCCAGGAGGAAACAACCAAACTGCACCACCCGCCGGCGACTTTCTTGCACTGCCAGGGCAACGTGAAGGGACAATCGCTGGGTTAGTCACCTCCGATGGAACAATCACCGCAGGCGTCTTGGGCAATCGAGGCTCCTCAGCTCCGCTGACTGAAGCGCAACTCGCAGTGTTGTCAACGCTCACCGAGGCGAGCGATCCGGTGACGGTGAATCTCGGGGGAACGCTTGGCGACTACCGAATCATTGTCTCAAGCACGCCGATCGCCGGCGAGTCGCTCATCGTCGCGCTGCCGCTCGCCGACGTGCGCGATACCGTGCTTCAGCTCACCTTCTTGGTTGCGGGAATTGGTTTGCTTGCCGTAGGGAGCGCAGCGATCGCCGGTGCGATCGCCGTGCGGTTCGCGCTACGCCCGCTCGAGCGAGTCGCCGGCACCGCAACCCGAGTCACCGAGCTCCAACTTGATCGCGGAGCCGTGGCGCTTGCTGAACGAGTGTCTCTGGACGACGCCGACCCGCGCACCGAAGTCGGGCAGGTGGGTGCCGCGCTTAACAGACTGCTTGAGCATGTGGCATTCGCGCTAAGTTCACGCGAAGCCAGCGAGAACAAGGTGCGAACGTTCGTTGCGGACGCGAGCCACGAATTACGAACCCCTCTTGCGTCGATCCGCGGCTATGCCGAACTGACGCGGCGTGGTGGGCACGAGATTCCCGACGATGTCGCGCACGCCATTGGCCGCATCGAAGCCGAATCCGTGAGAATGACCGGGCTCGTCGAGAGTCTGATGCTTTTGGCGCGGCTCGACAAAGCCGCTGCTGTTGAGCACGAGTCGGTCGATCTCTCACGCCTGATCATCGATGCCGTTGGTGACGCCCATGCCGCCGGTCCCGACCACGTCTGGGAGTTGGAGATTCCGGATGATGCGGTGGTGATCAGCGGAGACCGACTGCGACTGCACCAAGTCGTCGCCAATCTGCTCGCCAACGCGCGCATGCACACCCCAGCGGGCACTACGGTCACTGCGTCCCTCATGTGGGAGGGCGAGCTAGCGATAATAGAAATTCGGGACACCGGCCCCGGCATCCCTCCAGAATTACAGCCAACTGTCTTTGAACGGTTTGTGCGCGGGGACAGTTCACGTTCTCGGGCGGCAGGAAGCGCGGGGCTTGGCCTTGCGATTGTCGCTGCAGTGGTTGCGGCCCACGGTGGGGAGACCAAGGTTTCTAGCACGCCTGGCAATACGGTGTTCCGCATTGAGCTGCCCGGCGGCGTCGTTCTCTAGCGAGCGACTACCGCATTGAGGCGCGGATGTCGTGTAGGGGAACATCGAGCCCGCATCCACATCCGTCTGAATTTGCAGCAACGGTCGCGATACCATAGTCTTACCGAAGCCAAAGACCGCCGGTCGTTTGCATGCGCGAAAGTGTGTGTGATCGAAGTTCGTGAAAACGAAGGCCAGCGCAGGTGTGTGAAGTAGATTTTCGGCCAGATCTGGTCGCAACTCAGCTCCGTGCCTCTGCGTTTGTGCAGTAGGGCCGGAGCTTTTTATTTTTCCAGCCACTCTTTATACTTCCGTGCGGCTCTGAGGCAGACACACATCAACCAGTAGGGAGCACCATGGCGAACAAGGAAGCATCGGTCGCCGAGATGACGGAACTTTTCCGTAACTCGACCGCCGTTCTGCTAACCGAGTATCGCGGACTCACTGTTGCCCAGCTCAAGGAGCTGCGCAAGTCAATCAGTGAGCACGCAACATACGCCGTGGTGAAGAACACGCTGACAAAGATTGCAGCTAACGCCGCAGGAATCTCGTCATTCGACGAGGAGCTTGTTGGCCCATCTGCAATCGCATTCGTACACGGTGACCCAGTCACTGTTGCGAAGGCTATGCGTGACTTTGCCAAGGCAAACCCTCTTCTCGTGGTGAAGGGTGGTTACTTTGACGGTAACGCGCTCACTGCAGCAGAGGTCACCAAGCTGGCCGATCTGGAAAGCCGGGAGGTGCTCCTTGCGAAGTTTGCTGGAGCAGCCAAGGCTTCACTGTTCGGCGCCGCGTATCTGTTCAACGCACCGCTCGCTCAGGCCGTTCGCACGGTCGACGCGCTGCGCGAGAAGCAGGATTCCGCGCAGTAACGCGCGGGTTAATTAGCTTAAGAAATATAGGAGAAAATCATGGCGAAATTGTCAAGCGACGACCTCATCGAGGCCTTCAAGGAACTGACCCTCATCGAGCTCAACGACTTCGTTAAGAAGTTCGAAGAGGTCTTCGAAGTTACTGCTGCTGCTCCGGTTGCTGCTGCAGCTGCTGGTGCACCTGCTGCCGCTGAAGAAGTTGAAGAGAAGGACTCTTTCGACGTCGTTCTCGAGGCTGCTGGCGAGAAGAAGATCCAGGTTATCAAGGAGGTGCGCACCCTCACGAGCCTCGGTCTCGGCGAGGCGAAGGCAGTCGTTGATGGCGCTCCCAGCGTTGTGCTCGAGGGTGCAAACAAGGAAGCTGCCGAGAAGGCAAAGGCTGCTCTTGAAGAAGCCGGCGCAACCGTAACCCTTAAGTAGTCACATCCTTTAACTAGGATCGCGCCTCACTAGAGGCAGACTCAGTTAGTAAGGCGTCACCCTTCGGGGTGGCGCCTTACTGCGTTAACGGGCAGCAGAAGAGACCACTTGGTGGGTGCGGACGCTCATTCCGGTCACGGCAGCCGAAAGACGCAGATCGAGAGAGAGGGCGGGACGCCTGGTAACCAGCCGAGCGCCCCACCAACGTGCCGATTCCGTTGACACCAGGGATCAGGTTCCGGAGACGGAATTACGGCACGAGAACCGCTGGGAACGTAAAGAATTACGGCGCCAACGGAAGTGGTCTACCTAATGTATCGAGGTGAAACTTGGGCAGCAACAGAGGGAAGGGTGATTGGCGGGTTAGTCGCGGGTGATCTCGACTTGTAGCCCCAGCTCGCGTGATTTATGGATCGCTTCAGTGCGCGAAGTCACGCCAAGCTTTCGGTAGACGTTCTTGAGATGCGACTTGACAGTGTTGACCGAGATGTAGAGATCTTCGGCTATTTGGGCAGAGCTACTGCCCCGCACAAGCTCTCTCGCAATCGCACGCTCGCGATCACTCAACGACAGTGAATCCTGACGCCGAAGAGTTACGGTCAGGCCATCAAGCCGCTTGACGAGAGCGCCAACTTCCAACGGCTGGCTGCGAGTTGCCGCACGGGTGAGCATCGACTGCACGGTTTCGCTTGGCACGAGCCGAAATGGACTGAGCAGGCTATTTCGGGCAGCCAGGCGTAAGGATCGATCGAATGTGACATCCGATGTCTCTACGTTGCCGAGACAGAAATTGGCCGCCGCCTTGATGAGGAATACGTCGGCGAGAGTGCGGCTCGAGTGAGAATCGCCCAGGGTTTCGCAATCGCGGAGCGCCTCGATTGTTCCGCGGTAGTCGCCAGTGACAAATCGCAGATGGGCCACGAGGCGGTTGGGGCACACCGTGTGATGCTGGGTGGGCGCGAGCTGTGCCAGCACATCCCACGCAGCACCAGGGTCGCCAAGCTGCACGAACGCTGCCGCGCGCAATCCGCCAATCTCGGTGCCAACGAAACCGACCGGCTGCCACTCATCAAGAGCGTGGAGCGAGGAGCGCAACAGGTCAAGACCCTCGTGCGGCTTACCTGAGAAGACTTCGACGAACGCTTGGGCATAGAGCCCTAGCGGCTCCCAGTCGGTCTCGACAATCGCTGACTGCACGTTGGCGATCTTGCCCTCTGCGACATCCGCTCCGCGTTGGTTTACGGCGATAAGCAACTGGGTAAGCAGCGCGGGTGCGTTGAAGCGGCTACTGCGCAGCGCGGGGCTTGCACCTGTCGACTCCGCCCGCGATAGGTAGCTCAATGCGTGTTCAAAGTCTCCGAGTAAGAACTGGATGAGCGCTAGGCCGCCAAAGACATCGAGCTGATCTGCCACACTCAAATTAGTTTCGGCGAGTGACCCCGCGAGACGGTAGTCAGCCTTCGCGCGGTCGAAATCGCCGCCGTGCAAGAAGATCGCCCCGCGGTGAAGCGCAATCTCTGCCGTGAGAGGAATGCGTTTGGCCAGGGGGATGACGTCGGGGCTTTCCACGATCGAGCTGGCGGTAGTGACTGATGCTAAAGCATCGTCGAGGCGCCCGAGTGAGCGCAGAGCGGCGGCATGATGCACGTGGTGCGTTGCTCGCACGAGCGGGGGAGTCGTGGGGCTGAGCAACGCCAATGCCGCTTCAAAATAGGGAAGGGCTGCCGAACGATTTGTTGCTTCGATCGATCGAAAGCTTGCGGCGTAGCAGGTAACCAGCCACGGGTCGTTGTGCCACAACTCTGGTGGAGCCGAATCGAGCAGTTGGCGGATGCGAGAGCCGGCGGTGCCCACTAGTTGCGGCCAAGCGTTGCTGAGTTCGGTGAGCGCGACAGCAGCACTTCCGTCGGTGTGGGCAGCGTCGAAGGCGCGCTCTAGCGTTCTCACATCGGCTGTCGCCATCTTCTACCCCCTCTTCGAAACGATCGCTTCGATGAGTTCGTGGTTCTCGCCTAGTTGTACTGCCCAGAGAGGTTAGTTAACCGGCTGATGGGTGGGTGGCCTCCGATTGCAGTGTGGGGCCTGTGATGATTGTATTCGTGAAGCCAGGCCGGGAG
>NZ_BAAAKW010000022.1:0-37653 GCF_039527955.1 Rhodoglobus aureus
AACCGGCCACGCAAAATCCTCGGCTGGGCAACACCCGCCGAAGTCTTCCAAGAACTATCATCGAACGAAACCACACCGTGTTGCACTTCGAACTAGAACCCGGGGTCGGCGCCAACCAACTCCGCAACGCCCGCGTGACGAGCGGCAGGAGGGCTGCGGCATCCGCAAACCTGTAAAGCATGTGCCAGGTAGTGGTGTTTGTGCCGGCGCGCACCCAGCCGGAGCCGAGAAACCCCGGGCACGTGGTGGCAAGATTGATGCCCGTTTGCATCCAGGCGGTTGCTTCGGCGATGCGGGCCGGGTCTACGGTGCGTTCGATCGAGACGGTGATGGGGATGTTGTCAATGAGGAGTCGACGATATCCTGCGCGACGCTCATCCGCGCACCACTTCCTGTGGGTTAACAACAGTTAACTGACGCAGGAATGTGTCGTTCTTGTTGCGAATTGTGCGAATCCTCAGTTTCTATTGCCCCAACGTTCAGGTTTGCGGTGTAGTGGCGGCCATGGGATTGGTCTACGCCATCCCTTCGGCCAGCTTTCTACTGGAGGAAAGATGAAGAACAAACGCGTCGCAGCTGCCATAGCTGTCCTCGCGGCTGGAGCCCTCGCCCTGACCGGGTGTACTCCGCCGTACGAATCAGAAGTTATTGCCGACACCGAGATCACGGTGGCGTGGAATGACCTGATTGACAACTTCAACCAAAGCAGTGCAGCAGGCAACAACACCGCAAACGCGGTCGTGCTGTACATGATGAACTCGTCGTTCCTGTACTACAACGACAAGCCTGAACTTGTGCGTAACACCGACTTCGGAACGTTCGAAAAGACGAGCGACGACCCGCTGACGGTTAAGTACACGTTGAATGACAACGTCACTTGGTCAGACGGAACTCCTATCGACTCCGCTGACCTGCTGCTGTCGTGGACGACGATCTTCGCCGGTGCTGAAGATGCTGAGGGCGAACCGCTGTTCACTCACGCAAACCCGCGCGGCGACCTTTCTACGGCCCTGCCGGAGATTGACGACAAGAGCATCACCATTGTTTACGACAAGGCCTACGTTGACTGGGAGATCCAGTACGACCTCGGTGTCGCAGCACACGGTGTTGTTGGGCTTGCTTACCCCGAGATCACCGATCCTGAGGAAGCTAAGTCGATGTTCGTCGAGGCAGTGCAAAACGACGACGTTGAATGGCTCACCCCGGTAGCTAAGGCATGGAACGATGCCTACCAAGCTCCGAGCACGCCGGATAGCGACCTCGTTGCTCTCTCGAGTGGCGCCTACGTTCTCGACGAATTGGTTGAGAACGAGTACGTCGCGCTGAAGGCAAACCCGCTCTACACGTGGGGCCCTTCACCCAAGTACGAGCGAATCATCGTTCGCCAGATCGAGGACTCAACCGCTCAGGTTCAGGCCATCGAAAACGGTGACGTGCAGATTGCTGCAGGCCAGCCAACCCCCGACGTGCTTGAGCTCGTCAAGGGACTCTCGAACGCTGACTACGTAACCGCTGACGAAGCCACCTACGAGCACATTGACCTCACGTTCAACAACGGTGGCCCCTTCGACCCCGCAACCTACGGCGGAGACGAAGACAAGGCAAAGGCTGTTCGTCAGGCATTCCTGAAGGTCGTTCCGCGTGCGGAGATCCTCGAGAAGCTGATCAGCCCGCTGAACCCGAACGCTGCGCTCCGTGACTCTGTTCTGCAGATCCCCGGCGCTCCCGGCTATGACGAGATCGCGTCGACCAACGGTTCGGCTGACTACGCCGAGGTTGACATCGATGGCGCTAAGAAGTTGCTCGCTGACGCCGGAGTTTCGACCCCGGTCGAGGTCAAGTTCTGGTACCCCGAGGGCAACGTCCGTCGTGCCACCGAGTTCGAGTTCATCCAGCAGTCGGCAGCACTCGCCGGCTTCACGGTTGTTGACGACTCGGAGCCCACTTGGGCATTCACCGACAAGGAAGCGCTGCCGATCAACCCGCACGACGCGGTTATCTTCGCATGGCAGTCCACGAGCCTCGCGCTCACTGGTTCCGACCAGTACCTCGGCTCAGGCCAGCCCAGCAACTTCGGTGGATACTCCAACACCAAGGTTGACGGTCTCCTGAAGGACCTCGAAACCGAACTGGACCCTGCGGTTCAGACCGAAATCCAGGTCGCGGTGGAGAAGGAAGTATGGGGCGACGCTTACGGCGTAACTATCTTCCAGTTCCCCGGCATCACCGTCTGGAACAACTCAGTAACAAACGTCAGCCCGAGTCCGCTGTCGCCGACCTACTTCTGGAACTTCTGGGAGTGGGCACCGGCTGACTCCGAGTAACTCGGTAGCGCCATAAGGGTGAGGCGGGCGCCATGCGCCCNTGCCCCGAAATGAGGATCACCGGTGTTGACCTTTGTCACCAGACGCCTCGTAGCCACCATTCTTGTGTTGCTTGTGGCTTCGTTCATCGTCTACATACTCACCGCAGGTTCCGGTGATCCGCTGCAAGAACTCCGCGGTAGTCGAGACCCCAATGCTCAAGACAAGATCAAATACCTGAGTGGGGTTCTCAACCTCGATCAGCCGCCCATTCTCCGCTACTTCTCGTGGCTCGGCGGCGTCGGTGCCTGCTTCATCGGGCAGTGTGATCTCGGCATCTCGGTTGCTCGCGGTGAACAGCCCGTAATCGATGCCATCAGTGGCGCCCTCGGCTCCACCCTTCAACTTGTGCTCGCTGCCACGATCCTCGCGATCGTGATTGGTGTTGCCATCGGAATGACCACCGCGCTTCGCCAGTACAGCGGCTATGACTACGTGGTCACGTTCCTCACCTTCGTCTTCTATTCGCTCCCCATCTTCTGGGTTGCTGTGCTCCTCAAAGAGTTCGGCGCCATCCGCTTCAACGAGTTCTTAGGCGATCCCGTCATACCGTGGTGGTCGATCGTGGTGATCGGCCTGGTGATGGGCTTCATTGCCTCGTCAGTAGTCGGCGGCGAACTGCGAACCCGAGTGATTTCCTTTGTCAGCGTCGGTGCCGGCATCGGAGGGATGCTCTTTTTGCTCGATATCACTCAGTGGTTCGCGCGTCCGTCCATCGGCATTATCGGTGTAGCCCTTCTGACTATCGCCACAGCTGCCATCGTGCTGTTTACCTCCACCGGATTCCAACACCGACGAGCACTGATCGCGGTCGCGATTGTGGTGGCCGTCACCCTCGCGCTCTGGTGGCCGATGCAGTTCCTGTTCTTCTACCTGAACGCTGGGTGGACGGTGCTGTTGGTCATGGTGGCGATGGCCGGTATCGGCGTAGTTGTCGGGTTGCTCGTCGGTGGCGACGCCAAAGCTGTTGTTGCGCGAACCGCCGGTCTCGTCGGTGGCCTTACCGTCATCCCACTGGTGCTCGACCAGATGTTCTTGCGCTGGGATGAATACGTTGCGCGCATCCCCCTCAGCAATGGCGTGATCGCCACCATCGGTGCATCGACTCCGGCGATCCGACGCGTGGATGACACGTGGTTGAACATGCTCGACTCGATGACCCACATGCTGCTTCCCACCATCGCGCTCATGATTATTTCGCTGGCGGCCTACACGCGGTATGCCCGCGCCAGCCTGTTAGATGTCATGAATCAGGACTACGTGCGCACAGCTCGGGCCAAGGGTCTCGGCGAACGAACCGTTGTCATGCGCCATGCCTTCCGCAACGCGATGATCCCCATTGCAACCATCATTGCGCTCGACTTTGGGGCGGTGATTGGTGGCGCTGTGATTACCGAAAGAGTTTTCGCCTGGCAGGCGATGGGCTCTCTCTTCAACGAGGGGCTCAAACGCACCGATGTAAATCTGGTGATGGGGTTCTTCCTGGTCACCGGCATCCTTGCGGTTCTCTTCAACGTTTTCGCCGACCTCCTATATTCGGCACTTGACCCCAGAATTCGGGTGAGCTGATCATGAGCGATAAGAAGCCTGTAGCCGACGACCAGTCAGTCGGTCAAGAACTCAGCATTGAGCAGCGGGCGACAGTCGGGCTCAGCCAGGGCACGATCGTTCGTCGTCGGTTCTTGCAGCACCGCGGGGCTGTGATCTCGATGTATGTACTACTTTTCCTCATTCTGCTCGCATTCACATCGGTCGGCACCGTGGTTGGCGGCACGGGTGACCTCAAACCGGATGCCAACTCGACTCGACTGATTGTTGATGGATTCCGAATTCCGGGATGGTGGACATCTACCTGGTGGGAACGCTACGACATCGTGCTTCCCGGCGGCGCCCCTACCTTTACTCTTTGGCCGTTTAGCTTCGGGGATCACCCCTTCGGCCAAGACAACACCGGTAAAGACGTCTTTGCCCGTGTCATGCGCGGAATGCAGCAGTCACTGAGCGTTGTCTTCATCGTCGGGGTCATCTCGACCGTCATCGGTGTCGTCCTCGGTGCCCTTGCTGGCTACTACCGCGGCTGGATCGACCAGCTCATCATGCGCATCACCGATGTCATCATCATCATCCCGCTGCTCGTGCTCGGTGCTGTTCTTGGCCGTACGATCGGTGGCGACGCCCTGATGCTCGCCCTGATGCTCGGGCTTATCGCGTGGACCGGCATGGCGCGACTCGTGCGGGCCGAGTTTTTGAGCCTGCGCGAACGAGAGTTTGTCGACGCCGCCCGTGTTGCTGGTGCGAGTGACTTCCGCATTATTTTCCGCCACATCCTGCCCAACACGGTCGGCGTGATCGTCGTCAGTGCGACCCTGCTGATGAGTGCCGTGATCCTGCTGGAGACCTCCCTGAGTTTCCTTGGCTTCGGAATCAAGTCACCCGACATTTCGCTTGGCCAGATCATCAGCGAGTACAACGAAGCGTTCAAGACACGGCCGTGGTTGTTCTGGTGGCCGGGTCTCTTCATCGTGGTGATTGCCTTGTGCATCAACTTCATCGGTGACGGGCTGCGCGACGCCTTCGATCCGCGTCAGAAGCGGGTGCCAACGCAAAACGGCATGGGCTCGCAAGTCATCAGCTTCTTCAAGAGCTACGTTCCCGGTGCACGCCCCGGCGACGAAACCGTCAACAAATGAGAGCGACGACGCTAGCTGAGTTTCTCGAGCTTGCCATCGTGCTCGAGTTGGCTATGCAGCGCAAGCTAGCTGACCGTGGTGAGCAGTACAGCCACGATCAGAACAACGACAGCCGCGATCGTGCGGAGGTGCCACGTGACGCGCAGCTTCGTGAACTCGCTGCCGGCGGCATCCAGATGTCCATCGTCTCGCAACTGCTCCCAGTGGGTGCGGATGATGTGCGCAGCTTGGCCCGAATCAGACGTGATCAGGTCGCCGGGTCGCACTGTGCCTGCCAGGTAGCTCGACTCCGGCAGGTTCGCGCCGTCTTGGCGCACCGCCGAGAAGACCGAGTGACGGCCGGGAGCGGGAGCCGCCCACGCCGTGACAGTGCCGTGAGCCGTTTCGAGGGAGAGCGCATATTTGGTGTCGATGCGGCGAATCTCGGGCCACGCGACCTCAACCGTGCGCACTACGTTGCGCAGCGTAACGCCGGCCGCTGTAACGAGCACCGCGGGGCGCCAGAACATGGCCCACGTCAGCAGGGAAACAACGCCGAAGACGGGCAGCACTTGCAGGGCATCCAGCCAGCGCCCTTGAATGGCCGTAATGACGAACGCAACAGCGCACGAAACAAAGATGACGATGGAAAGTACGCGCCCGAATCGCGAGTGCAGGGTGAAGTTTGGCGACACGGAACTATGTTCCCACGAGCGCACCGTATCCAGGGCGAAAGGCGAATCTCCTGATGGCTGAGACAGCAATCTCTGAGGCAGCAACGAAGACTCCCGCAATCGAGGTCACCGACCTCGGTGTCGAGTTTTGGGTCGAGGGGGAGTGGGTTGCGGCGGCGAAGAACGTTAACTACTCGCTTCAGGGCGGCGAAGTGCTCGCCATCGTGGGCGAATCGGGTTCAGGCAAGAGCACGAGCGCGATGGGGCTGCTCGGCTTGCTGCCTGAGAACGGTCGCATTTCGGGCAGTGTGAAGCTTGCGGGTGAAGAACTAGTCGGAGCATCGCTGCACCGTCTGCGTCAGCTTCGCGGTGCCGGCATTGCCGTGATCTTCCAGGAGCCGATGACGGCGCTCAACCCGGTCTACACCATCGGGTTCCAGATCATTGAGGCGCTGCAGGTTCACCACCCGGGCATGCTGCGAGTGGAAGCTCAGAAGCGGGCCCTCGAATTGCTCGCGATGGTCGAACTCCCTGACCCGAAAAAAGCGTTCGATTCGTATCCTCATCAGTTGTCTGGTGGTCAACGCCAGCGCGCGATGATTGCGCAATCCATCTCGTGTGAGCCTCGCGTGCTCATCGCAGACGAGCCGACGACGGCGCTCGACGTCACGGTGCAGGCCGAAATCCTTGAGCTACTGCACCACCTGCGCTCCAAGCTCGACAGTGCGATCATCCTCATCACTCACGACATGGGCGTTGTGGCCGACCTTGCCGATCGCGTGATGGTGATGAAGGATGGCGAAGTTGTGGAGACGGGAACAGCAGAGTCGCTGTTCGCGGGTGCCAGTCATCCTTACACTCAGGCACTCTTGGCCGCAGTGCCGCACCTCGGTTCCGCCGGCGAAGCATCCGCCTCGAAAGACAACCGCGAGGTTGTGCTCACGATGAAGGGCGTCGCGATTGAGTACCCGAAGCGTGGCCGTGTGCCAGCGTTCCGGGCTGCAGACGATATCAACCTCACGATCCGGCAGGGTGAGGTGCTCGGTCTCGTGGGCGAGTCTGGCTCGGGCAAGACCACGATCGGTCGTGCCGTTGTCGGGTTGCTTCCCGCCGTTGAGGGAACCCTCGACATTGTTGGCTCAAACATGGTCGGCATCAACAAGAGCAACCTGCGTGCGGTCCGCCGCGACATTGGCATCGTGTTTCAAGATCCGGGCTCATCGCTGAATCCTCGGATGCCGATCGGCGAGAGCATCGGCGAGCCACTTCGACTCGTGGGCGGATTCACTCGCAAAGACGAAGAAGCACGCGTGAGTCTGCTGCTCGATCGGGTGCAGCTCTCGGCCCACATGCGCAACCGCTACCCGCACGAGTTGTCTGGTGGCCAGCGACAACGCGTCGGTATCGCCCGTGCGCTCGCTCTCAGCCCGAAGCTGTTGGTTGCTGACGAACCTACCTCGGCTCTTGACGTGTCGGTGCAGGCAAAGGTGCTCGAGCTCTTTCAAGAACTCCAAAAGGAGCTCGGCTTTGCGTGCCTCTTCGTTTCGCACGACCTGGCCGTGATCGACATTTTGGCTGACCGTATTGCTGTAATGCACCGCGGAAAGATTGTGGAGCAGGGCACGCGCGATCAGGTATTGCGCAGCCCGAAGAATCCCTACACTCAGCGACTCATCGCCGCCGTTCCTCTGCCAGATCCTGAGGAACAGCGTCGACGTCGTGCTGAACGCGAAGGGCTTGTTTCTTAGCCGTCAGTTTCGGCGGTGGCGAGATTTGCCGCTTGGCCAGTCTCGCCGCTGGAAACCAGTGCCTTGATCTCTTCGGTCGTTAGTGGAACCCACGGGGTGCCGTCGGGGTCAGAGGAGAATGCCGCTGGGCTATCGCCCTGGGTCCACCACTTGGCTTCGTAGGGCACACCGCTAAACAGCACACGGTCGCCTTCTTCATAGACGGCGGTGCCGTCCCAGCTCGGGTAGGTGCCGCTCGGCAGCGTTGGCACCTCTACGGGGGTTTCACCCTCAAGCACCGGGCCGACAAGCGTCCACGGCGTTTCCCATGAATTGAGCACGGGGTTGTCGGGCAGCTCATCACGCGTCCACCACTTTGCTTGGTAGACGTTGCGGTGCCACACCACCTTGGTTCCCGCTAGGTAACTGGCGTCCTCTTGCCAGATTGCATAGGGGCTCGTAGCGGGGTCGTCAACAAAGCCGTCGGGGTTAACTGGCTCCTCAGTGGTGATGGTCTTCGCCGAACTGGCGACGTGACCTTCGAAACCGTCAGCCAAGACATCCGCAAAGAAGAGGTCGCCCTGGGCAACGCCGCTGCACGAGTCAGAAACGCGCTCGGTGTCGGCGTAGTTTGGCCCACACGTGATGTCGCGGTTGAGTGACCACATCGACATGCGCCCGGTGCCCTTTTCTAACGCGAACTCGTTGAGCGCGGCAGCATCCTTCATGGTGAAGACTTCGGCGGCGATGTCGTTCTGGCCGATCATCGGGGTAGCACCGAGTTTGGTCCAGATGGTGGCATCGGTTAGTTCGATTCCGGCGTTGTCATACAGAATGCCCAGTTGACGGTGGGTTTCTTGCAGTGAGCGAATGGATGCCGCACCGCTGGTTTCTCCTTCGGCCAGGCTCTGGCCGAAGTTCATCGTCATGATATTTACCCCGGCGATGTCGACACCCGCATCGAGCATCTGAGCGACGGCGGTGGTGCCATCTTCGGTGAGCCCGAATGTTGCTGCGGGCAGCGTGAGCCACACGGCGAGGTCATCCCCGGCCGAGCGTCGTGCTTGTTGCAGGGTGGCCATTGCGGCCGCACGTCGTTCTCCCGCAGCAGTGTCGCTGAGGTTCGCCCCTTCGATGTCGAGATCGATAGTGGTTGAGGCATAGCGCTCGAGCACCGAATCGTAGGCGGCAACGAGTTCAGCCGGGTCAGTGCAGGTGGTCGAGAGCTCGTTGTTCAGGAGTCCACCGAACGAGACGGCAACGTCGCCACCCTGCTGCTGTAGGCGAGCGATGCGGCGGTCGAGGTCGAGCGAAACTGCAGCTTCATCCATTGTGTAGGCGGTTCCCCACGTGGGGGTGCAGTTCTCAGCTGTGGCGGCAACGATGAACGAAAGCATGACCTCTTTGCCGCTGTCTTTCGTTGCGGCTTCGAACTCGTAGCTGGGGGTAGCCGTGACATCCACGTAGGCGGCAAACCAGGGGTCAGGCGCGGGATCCGCTTGGGTTGATGCCCAGGCCTGGTAGGCGAAGAGTCCGCCGGCAGCGACTGCAATGGCGACAACCGCAGCCATGACGAGTCGCCAGAACGAGAGCCTGTGGGTTGCGGTGCTCATGATCGAACCTCGCTAGGGGACTCGGCGGGCGGGAGCATCTCAGCAAAGACGATGGAATCGCGCACTTTGGTGTGCACCCCGCTGTTGTCGCCGTAGTAGAGGATCGAGCGCCAGTCGAGATCGGTCGACTCGGGTGCTGGCTCTTGCTTCTTCTTTTTGGCCTTCCGCTCGACAAAGAGCGGGCGAGTGACGCCCAACCAAATGTCGACGATGGTGTTCCAGATGCCGATGTACGACACGACAGCGAGCCCGGCGAGAACTAGGTTGAAGGCCGCGAATGCAGCGTTTCCCCAGTTGCCGGCGTTGAGGTCACGCCAGAAGGTGAAGACAGAGAACGTGATGATCACGAGTGGCGCCAGCACGTAGAGCAGCGGAGTTGAGGTGCGGTTGCGCACCTTGGGAGTGCGGGCAAACGGGATCTTCTTGCTTGTGATTGCCTGCTCAAGCGACTTGAGCACTCCCGCAAGG
The DNA here is from genome assembly GCF_039527955.1 of Rhodoglobus aureus. NCBI lineage: Bacteria > Bacillati > Actinomycetota > Actinomycetes > Micrococcales > Microbacteriaceae > Rhodoglobus > Rhodoglobus aureus. The sequence goes on from NZ_BAAAKW010000022.1 coordinate 9,515, forward strand.
TTCACGGGAAGCAAAATCAGGTTGAAGCCGTAAATGCGGAAGATGTCGGTGAACTTGTAGCCGCTGTAGCGAAGGTCGCTGCCCATGGCCAGAAAATATGGTACGGCGGCAAGGAGTACTACCGGGCTGAGCAGGCGACTGTCATAGGGGTAGGCCAGCAGGAACACGAGGCCGAAGCTCGCCCACGTGATCGATGTCATGTAGTTCACGCGAAGGAAGAATTCGGTCCACGGCACGGTCTCGCCACGGGCCCGACGTTCGCGCATCTGACGCATCAGCTTGGGCATGATCAGCAGTCCACCGTTTGCCCAGCGACGACGCTGAACCACGAGCGAACCGAAGTCGGGCGGTGTTGCGCTGTAGCTGAGGCGTTCGGGATAGTTCACGAGCGTCCAGCCGTGGGCGCCAAGGTCGATGCTCGACTCGGTGTCCTCGATCACAGTGCGGTCCTGAACGTAACGCTTGACCGTGAAACCACCCTCGGTTTCGGTCTCAACAATGTCGTCGAGAGCGGCCTTGCGGATAACTGCGTTGGCCCCAACCCAGAAGGTTGCGCCGTAGTAAGACTTGCCCTGATGCAGGATGTGCTGAAGGTCAGTAGTGGCACCAGCGAGTCGCTCGATGCGAGTGCTCGCACCGCGGAACGAGGAGTACGGGGTCTGAGTTACCGCAACGCGAGAGTTGTCGGCCTGCTCAAGCAAGTAGACGAGACGAAGGCAGTAGTCGCGCAGCAGCAGCGAGTCGGCATCCAGCGTCAACAGGTATTGCGAGTCCGGGATCGACAGATCGCCGGGCTCGGCGTGGCTCACGGGGCGCAGCACGGTGCCGGTCGGGGTCTCCTCTGGGCGGTAGTTGCCGCCCATCAGGCCGATGTAGGCGTTCAGGTTCATGGCCTTGTTCGCTTCGTGCGACACCGAGGCGTAAAGCTTGCGCTCGAAGGTCGACAGGTCGGCGGTGAAGGTCCACGCGAGGCGGCGGTGCAGTTCGTGCATCCGCGCCGTCGGGGGAACCATGTGCTCGTCATAGGCTGCACCTAGGGCATCTGCCGTCAGCTGCAGTTCTCCGGCAAGCCCCTGAATGACCTGGGTGACAAAGAACTCGTCAACGTGGTCGATGCGCTGCTCATTAGCCGCCTTGTTCTCAAGCCAGTCAGCCGCCCACTGGTAGTGCTCGGTGAGCTCCTCAAGCTCGAACAGCCCGACCGTGCGGCCTAGCTGCGTGCGGCGTTCAAAGTCGGCGAGAGCGTCAGTAAAGCGCTCGCGAGGATCAGCGAGTTCAGCCTGGATCGTCTCCGCAAGCAACCGTGATTGAGCAAGCTGGGCTGCCGCATCTGGGTCGTTGGGGAACGGTGGGTCGTCGAGCAAGAGCACGACACGCAATGTTGGGTACTCCTGAAGGCACGCCGACCAGAGGGTAGCGCGCACGACATCCGGCTCCTCGCTGTAGCTGGGAACCAACACCGTGATCGAGCTCTGGTTCTCGGCGAAGTGGCGATCGAGCTCAGCGCGAGGCACACGGGCGTGCGCGCGAAAGCGTTGATAGGCCCCGTGTCTCGCGATCAGGTACATGAGCGCGGAGAAGGTGAGGAAGGTGACAACGATTAAGTACGAAATGGCTTCGGTGGTAAACCTGAAGCTCTCGGTGCCGTTGTTGATGAACTGACGCACGATCGTATAGATCACATAGGTCAGCCAGAAGACGATTGTCGCAACGATCGCGAGGCGCGCTAGCGCGATCGTGCGATCACTGGGTGCAGGATGCACGGTGGGCAATGGTTCGAGGCGCGTTTCTGAGCCCCATTGGCGGCGCCGGGCAGGCGCAACCGTACTGGTTTTAGGCATGGTTGGTGAATCTCCTATGCAAGATCCGGCGTCTTTCGGGTAGACACCGTCGGGTGATCTTGCATCGCCCAGTATTTCTAACTGAGCTTCTGTTGGCAAGAAAACTTTACTAGGTCGCGAATTGGTCTACCTGCGAGAGAGGGTCTAGTAGGCTGCGGAAACGCCCTGAATAGTGTTGTTCACCCCTGGAGGAATGGATGCCTCGTACCATCGCCATCATTGGTGCTGGGCCTTCGGGGCTTGCTGCCGCCCGCGCTCTCGATAAGGCGGGCATCCGCTATGTCGGTTTTGAGTCGGCGAAGGATGTCGGAGGCCTCTGGAATATCGACAATCCGCGCAGCACGATGTATGAGTCAGCCCATCTGATTTCCTCCCGCACCACGACTCAGTTTCATGAGCTGCCGATGGAAACCACGGCCGACTACCCCGGCCACCGTGAACTTGCACGCTACTTTCGCGCCTTCAGCGATCGTTTCGATTTGGGGCAGAAGTTTCGCTTCAGCACCACTGTTGAGCGCGTGGAACCGGCAGAAGGCGGCGGTTGGAACGTAACGACCAGCCCCAGGGATGCCGCTGACGGCATGAATGCCGGCGGAGAGCCGCAGACCGAACACTTTGACGGCGTGATCCTCGCCAACGGCACGCTAGCGCACCCCAGCATCCCAAACTTTGACGGTCATTTTGCGGGCGAGATCATTCACTCGAGTCAGTACAAGAAGGCCACGATGTTTGCGGGCAAGTGCGTGCTGGTCGTTGGTGCGGGCAACAGTGGCTGCGACATTGCGGTGGATGCGGTGCATCACTCTGACAGCATCGACCTGAGCGTGCGCCGGGGCTACTACTTTGTTCCGCGCTATCTGTTCGGTAAGCCGGCTGACACTCTCAATCAGGGGCGCCCGCTTCCGGCCCGCATCAAGCAATTCATCGACACGAGAGTGCTGAAGGCATTCACGGGAGATCCGGTGCAGTTTGGCTTCCCGCGGCCGGATTACCGCATTTATGAGTCGCATCCGATCGTGAACACGCTTGTGCTTGGTCACTTGGGGCAGGGCGATCTGCGCATCGTGCCCGCACCCGAACGCTTCGACGGCAATACGGTGCACTTCACTGATGGCACCCACGCCGACTATGACCTCATTGTTCTTGCAACCGGGTATAGCCTCGACTACCCGTTTGTTGATCGTGAACATCTCAATTGGCTGGGTATGGCGCCCGAGTTATATCTCAACATGTTTCCACCCACCTTCAACGGGCTCTATGTGATGGGCATGATTGAGGCCAGCGGAATCGGTTGGCAGGGGCGCTATGAGCAGGCCGAACTCTTGGCCTCCTATCTTGCCGCTCAGGAGAATGATCCTGCCGCCGCCGAGCACTTCAGGAAGTCCGCTGAGAACCCGTGGCCCGACCTCACCGGAGGCTACAAGTACCTGGCATTGGAACGAATGTCGTACTACGTCAACAAAGACGCCTATAGACGCACGCTGCGACGGCTGCGCAAGATCCTCACCCGAAAGGCACACTCATGACGATCGATGATGCGATGCTTAACTTCAGCGCAGGGTCGCTCATCGCGCTGAGCGTTGTACTTGGATTGATCATGTTTGGTATCGCGCTCGACACGAGCATCGAAGACTTTCGGGCAGTTCTGAAAGCACCTCGTGCGTTTGCGATTGCCTTGGTCGCGCAGCTCGTCTTGTTGCCCGCCGTCACCTTCGGGCTCACCCTGCTGTTGCAGGTCGGTCCGTCGATCGCACTCGGGATGATTTTGGTCGCCTGCTGCCCTCCCGGCAACATTTCGCAAGTGCTCACCTATCGTGCGCGGGGCAACGTCGCGCTGTCGGTTTCTATGACCGCGGTCACCAATGTGGTCTACATCGTGATGCTGCCCGTTAATCTCTCGCTGTGGGGTGGCTGGCACCCCACAGCATCCGCAATTTTGGAGAGCGTTAGCCTCAACGGCTGGCAGATGCTGTTGGAGATTGTTTTGATCATTGGGCTGCCGTTTGCGGTGGGCTTTGCCATCAAGAACCGCTGGCCAGCCTTTGCCAAAAAGGTGCAGCCGACGGTGAAATGGGTGAGCCTCTTGGCGCTGCTCGGGTTCATCATTGCGGCGCTCGCCGGCAACTTTCAGTTCTTCATCGCCTACGTGGGAGTCGTGCTGCTGGCGGTCTTCCTGCACGATGCGGTCGCACTCGGTCTGGGCTATGCGAGCGCCAGACTCGGCGGCTTGGCACTCTATGAGGCTAAGGCGGTCACTTTCGAGGTTGGCATCCGCAATGCCGGGCTTGGACTGGGGCTAGTGTTTGCTTTCTTCGGCGGGCTCGGCGGCATGGCTGTCGTCGCAGGTTGGTGGGGCATCTGGGACATCATCGCGGGACTCGCACTGGCCACCTGGTGGGGGCGCCGCAAGGCGAAGGGTGCCGGTGAGGGTTCGGGACCGAACTCCGGTGTGCCCGCGAGCGGTACGGAGGCAGTCGCATGAGTCGAGTTCTTGTGACGGGTGGCAGCGGATTCTTGGGCACCTCGGTAGTAGCCGGGTTGGCTGCATCCGATGCCATTGACTGTGTAGTGAGCGCAGATATTCGCGTCCCTAGCCCCGGCGTGCGCTTGCCCAGTGTGCTGTACGACCGCGTTGATGTGATGGAGGCTGCCGGGCTGCCAGAGTTGCTGCGTCGCCACAAGATCGACACCGTTGTGCACTTGGCGTCAATCGTGAACCCCGGCAAAAACACCACGGTGACTGAAGAGTTCGCGGTCGATGTTGAGGGGTCACGCGCGGTATTCGCTGCCTGCGTCAAGGCGGGAGTTTCGCGCATCGTCGTCTCATCGAGCGGCGCTACCTATGGTTATCACCCCGACAACCCCGACTGGATCACCGAGATTGACCCACTGCGCGGCAATGACGATTTTCCGTACAGCAAGCACAAGCGGATGGTCGAAGAGATGTTGGCCGAGCTGCGACAATCTGCGCCGCAACTGAGCCAGACCATTTTTCGCATCGGCACCGTTTTGGGTCCGACGGTCGACAACCAGATCACGGCCCTGTGGGACGGGCGTCGTGTGCTGAAGCTTGCCGGATCTGACAGTCCGTTTGTCTTTGTGTGGGTGGATGATGTTGTTGAAGTGATGGTGCGTGCAGCAACGGGCGGGCCATCAGGAATCTTCAACGTGGCCGGCGATGGCAAGGTGACGGTGAGAGAGATTGCTCTCGGTCTGGGCAAGAAGCTTCTCGTTCTGCCGCCGTGGGTCTTCGCGGTCGCGCTGTGGGTCGGGCATGGGCTGCGGTTGACGCCGCACAAGCCGGCTCAGGTCAAGTTTTTGCGCTACCGTCCGGTGCTCGATAATCGAGCGCTCAAAGAGTCATTCGGTTTTCGCCCCAGCAAGACAAGCCATGAGGCATTCAGTGCTTATCTTGAGGCGCGGGCGCTGCGATAGAGCTCTCGAGGAAGTCGGCGCACGTGTGACGCCCCTCGGAGGTGGATGTGGAGGTGGATGTGGATGAGGTCCGCTACGTGTCGGCTAGATGTCACCGAGGTGCTGCCTAGGTTCCACCAAGCCGCCGTTTAGCTGCTCGGCGGTGTCCATAAATAGGGTGTCGTGGTGGTGAGCTCGACAAAGCCGCGTCGCTTCAGGATGGGGCTGCTTTCGTCGGACGCATCGACTTGCAGGTAGGGTACGCCGCGGTCGTTTGCGAGTTTGGCGCGCGCGGCGCCGATTGCTCCGTAGATGCCTTTGCCGTTCCATTCTGGGGCCGTGGAGCCGCCCCAGAGTCCCGCAAAGTCGCTGCCGGGAGTGAACTCGATCCGGGCTCCGGAGACGATACGACCTTCAACTTCTGCCACGAACACCACGGTCAGGTCGGGCGCGACCGCGAGTTGCAATTCGAGCTCATCAACCATCCACCCAAAGTCCTCGCCCCAGACCTCAGTAAGCATGCTCGCCATCCCGACCAGGTCATCGTTGTCTCGAGCTTGACGGACCTCGACTCCGGGAGGGAGGGGCCTTGCCGTTAATAGATCTCTAGTGTGGCCTACAAGCACTGCCTCGGCTTCTTGCGCCACGAACCCGGCCCGTTCAAGTCGGCGGGGAATATCGGCTGGCAAATCGTGGGCCCGGGTCTTCCATTCCACGGCCTCGCCTCGCGCTGCAAAATAGTCGCGGTGCTCAACGATTAGTGCGTCCACTTCGTCTCCGCTGAGGTCGAGGTGCTGAGTGGTCTCGACAAACCCTTCGCTGCGACCCGTCACGCGGAGCACGTTACCGATGCGCTCGAATATCAACCCGGCCGGCGGATGCTCGGGCACGATCAGTCGCTGTTGTGCGTCATAGAGCGCAAGGAGCTCGGCAGAGGAAGTCATGGCGATCAGCGTAACCATCCGCGCGGCTGAGGGGTAGCGCGTCGTGGTGGTTGACAGCGTGCATTGAAAGTCAAAGAAAGAGAGGGGCTACGCATTATGCGTGAGCCCCTCTCGCAGGATTTTCCCCGTGCAATTTCCCCGTGCACATCCCGCACCCTTGCGGTAACCAGTCGCTTATTAGAAGAGACTGGGATTGGTCCGGTTTATGACGCGGGTTTTCAAACATTTTTTATAAATGTATTAGCACTTCACTTTGTATACAAAGATGTTGATTTCACCTTTCTTTCTGCGGGTTATTCGCCTAAACTGGCAATCTTGTATACAGTCACGGTGTCGACCGACTGAGACAATCACGGGAGGTGCGCATGGCAACACCATTGAGGGCCAGCGAGCGCGCCTACCAAGCCCTGCGCGACGACATTGTTGAGTGGCGACTCGCGCCCGGAACCATCCTCGGCGAGGTCGAGCAGGCTGCGCGGCTCGGGGTGTCACGCACCCCGCTGCGCGAAGCGCTTTCCCGACTCATGACGGATGGCCTTGTGGCGAGCCAATCCGGTCGAGGGCTTGTCGTTACCGACGTGTCGGTTAACAACATCCGCGAACTCTTTGATGTGCGCAAAGCGCTCGAAGTGAAAGCCGTGCGCCTCGCGGCCGTGCAACACACCGGCACGACCTTTGCCGACCTCGAGCGCGAGTTCGAGGCAGTTCCCCAACTGCTCGCCCGCGACGATAGTGACCGCAGTGCCTACTTCGACCTCGTGCGCCGCTTTGATGCCGCCGTCGATGATGCGGTCGAGAATGACTACCTCATCGGTGCCCTCAACTCGCTGCGCACCCACCTCGTGCGCGTGCGCCGACTGGCCAAAGACAATCCCGAGCGCTTGACTGCCGCCGCCCGCGAACACCTGCTGATCGTGCAGGCGATTGTCGCCCGGGATGCCGAACTCGCCGCCCACGCTACCCACATCCATCTCCATCACGCGCTCACGAGCGCACTAGCCATGGCCGCAGAATCCCCCCTGCGCGCCGCAAACTGAAAGGCTCCACCGTGAAGAATCACTCCCTGCGCGTTTACCGCAGCGACGAAAACTTGGTCCGCGAAGACCAGCTCGCGCACAAGATTGCCGAAATCGCTGCCGAACAACTTGAACCGACGGATGCCGTCACCGACATGGTCATCAACCGGGTGATCGACAACGCTGCTGTTGCTACCGCATCCCTCACTCGGGCGCCGGTCGTTGCCGCGCGTGCTCAAGCCGAGCGTCACCCCTACGAGCCAGGAGCCACTGTCTTCGGTTCCGACCTGCGCGTCAGCCCAGAGTGGGCAGCCTGGGCCAACGGGGTCGCCGTGCGCGAGCTCGACTACCACGACACTTTTTTGGCCGCCGACTATTCGCACCCCGGCGACAACATCCCTCCGATCCTCGCTGTTGCTCAGCACACGGGTCGCACCGGCGCTGACTTGCTGCGCGGTATCGTCACGGGTTACGAAATTCAGATCGATCTCGTGAAGGCAATCTGTCTGCACAAGCACAAGATCGACCATGTTGCCCACCTCGGCCCGAGCGCTGCGGCCGGCATCGGAACCCTCCTCGGGCTCGACACCGAAACCATCTTCCAGGCCGTCGGCCAGGCTCTGCACACGACCACCGCTACTCGCCAGTCGCGCAAGGGCGAGATCTCCACGTGGAAAGCCCACGCCCCAGCCTTCGCCGGCAAGATGGCAGTCGAAGCAGTCGACCGTGCCATGAGGGGCCAGACCAGCCCCACGCCGATTTACGAAGGCGAAGACGGAGTGATCGCCTGGATGCTCGACGGTCCCGACGCGCACTACGAGGTTCCGCTGCCCGAGCTGGGGGAGTCGCGCACCGCAATCCTCGACTCGTACACGAAGGAGCACTCGGCCGAATATCAGGCACAAGCGTGGATTGACCTCGCCCGCAAGTTGGGGCGCGAGCATCCAGAACTCACGGTCGACAACATCAACCGCATCGTGCTCCACACGAGCCACCACACGCACTATGTGATCGGCTCGGGCGCTAACGACCCGCAGAAGTATGACCCCAGTGCGAGTCGCGAAACACTCGACCACTCCATTCCGTATATCTTCACCGTGGCGCTGCAAGACCAGGAATGGCACCACGTCAACAGCTACGCGCCCGAGCGCGCCAACCGCCCAGACACTGTCGAGCTGTGGAAGCGTGTCACCACTCAAGAAGATGCCGAGTGGACGCGTCGTTACCACTCGATCGACCCCGCCGAGAAAGCCTTTGGTGGTCGCGTCGAGATCGAAATGACCGACGGAAGCCGCATCGTCGAAGAGATCGCCGTCGCTGACGCACACCCACTCGGCGCTCGGCCGTTCGCCCGCCAGCAGTACATCAACAAGTTCCGCACCCTCGCCGATGGCGTGCTTGCGAGCGACGAAATCGAACGCTTCTTAGCTGCTGCCGAACGACTGCCCGAGCTGTCGGCATCCGAACTGGGTGAGCTGACCGTGCGCGGCAACTTCCCCGCCACCACTGCCAAAGGAATCTTCTAATGCTGTACTCACAGACCGACCCCGCGACCAAGCGTGCGCAGTTCCGTGAGCGACTCGCGAGTGGTGAACTTCTGCGCGTGCCTGGCGCGTTCAACCCGCTGAGCGCTCGCCTCATCCAAGACAAGGGCTTCGATGGCGTCTACATTTCGGGTGCCGTCATCAGTGCCGACCTTGGGCTGCCCGACATTGGCCTGACGACGCTCACCGAGGTCGCTGGTCGTTCGCAGCAGATTTCGCGGATGACCGACCTGCCCAGTCTCGTCGACGCCGACACCGGTTTTGGCGAACCCATGAATGTGGCGCGCACCGTGCAGACTCTCGAAGATGCGGGTGTCTCTGGACTCCACATCGAAGACCAGGTCAACCCGAAGCGCTGCGGACACCTCGACGGTAAAGCCGTGGTCGACACCGACACCGCGCTCAAGCGCATCCGCTCGGCTGCCGACGCCCGACGCGACCCGAACCTGCTGATCATGGCCCGCACTGACATCCGCGCTGTTGATGGTTTGGATGCCGCGATGGACCGCGCGAAACAGCTCGTGGATGCCGGTGCTGACGCTATCTTCCCTGAGGCGATGAAAGATCTCAGCGAGTTCGAGGCGATGCGCACCGCCGTCGATGTTCCGATCCTCGCGAACATGACCGAGTTCGGTAAGAGCGAACTCTTCACGACAACGCAATTGAGCAATATCGGCGTAAACATTGTTATTTATCCCGTTACCCTGTTGCGTAGTGCAATGGGCGCAGCAGAACGCACCCTCGATGCGATCAACGCCGACGGCACCCAGCAGTCGGTTGTTGGCGAGATGCAGACGAGGGCTCGCCTGTATGAACTACTCGACTATGAGGGCTACAACGCTTTCGATTCGTCGGTGTTCAACTTCACGCTCGACAGTCACCACTAGACAGCCACCGCTAACTTCACCACCCACACTCGAACTTCGACTCGATACCACCACCGAGGAGCACAATGACTGACCTAACAGGCACCCCAGAGACCGAAATCCGCAAGGGGTTGGCCGGTGTTGTTGCCGACACCACCGCAATCTCCAAGGTGAACTCGGAGACCAACTCTCTGATGTACCGCGGGTATCCCGTGCAGGAACTGGCTGAGAAGTGCACCTTTGAAGAGGTTGCTTATCTGCTGTGGAATGGCGAGCTGCCCACCGATGAGCAATTGGTGGCGTTCCAGAACGCCGAACGGGCGCAGCGTCACCTCGATGTGCACACCAAGCGTGTGATCGACGAGCTTCCACTTTCTGCGCATCCGATGGATGTCATACGCACCGCCGTCAGCGTGCTTGGTGCTGTGGATGAGACCCTCACTGACCCCGCCAGCATGATCGATGCTGATCTCAATATGCAACGCTCGCTCACGCTGATGGCGAAGTTGCCGGCAATCATTGCGTACGACCAGCGTCGTCGTCGTGACCAAGAGCTCGTGGAACCGCGTGATGACCTGAGCTATTCGGCCAACTTCTTGCACATGACGTTCGGCGAGGTTCCTGACCTCGTTGTCGTCAATGCGTTCGATGTGTCGATGATTTTGTATGCCGAGCACTCCTTCAACGCTTCGACCTTCACCGCTCGCGTCGTCACAAGCACGCTGAGCGACCTCTACAGCGCTGTCACTGCTGCCGTTGGTGCGCTCAAGGGTCAGTTGCACGGCGGAGCGAACGAGGCAGTCATGCACGTCTTCGAAGAGATCGGCACCGCCGAGAACGCCGAAGGCTGGCTCGAGACTTCTCTCGCTGAGAAGCGCAAGATCATGGGCTTCGGTCACCGCGTCTACAAGAATGGTGACTCGCGGGTCCCCACGATGAAGGCCGCGCTTGAAACTCTCGTCGCCGAATTCGATCGCCCCGACATGATGGAACTGTACGACGCCCTCGAAACGGCCATGACGAGCCGCAAGAACATCAAACCCAACCTCGACTACCCGAGTGGCCCTGCCTACAACCTCATCGGGTTCGACACCGACATGTTCACGCCGTTGTTTGTGGCCAGCCGTATTACCGGTTGGACCGCGCACATCATGGAGCAGGCCGGATCGAACGCCCTCATTCGTCCGCTCGCCGCCTACTCGGGAGTAGACGAGCGCCACATCTAACAGGCGGACCGCATCGGGTTCGTTAGAAGCCGCACAAGCTGGGATGGAATCGTCAGTCGCGAGTGGCAAGATGGAGAAATGACTGTTCCCCAGATTGAACTGAACGACGGCAATTCCATCCCCCAGCTCGGCTTCGGTGTCTTCAAAGTCGACCCCGAGGAGGCCGAGCGCATCGTTAGCGACGCCCTCGAAGTTGGCTACCGCCACCTCGATACCGCGATGATCTATGGCAACGAGCAGGGCGTGGGCAACGCCATTAAGGCGTCGGGCATCCCGCGCGAAGAACTCTTCATTACGACCAAGCTGTGGAACAGCGACCAGGGCGCAGACTCGGCTCGCGATGCCATGGATCTCAGCCTCGAAAAGCTGGGCCTCGACTATGTGGATCTGTACCTCATCCACTGGCCTCGCCCCGACCTCGACCTCTACCTTGAGAGCTGGCTCACCATGGAGCAGCTGAAGGCTGAAGGCAAGGCGCGCTCCATTGGTGTCAGCAACTTCCACCGCCCGCACCTCGAGAAAATCATCGCAGGCAGCAGCACGGTTCCGGCTGTCGACCAGATCGAGTTGCACCCCGCGTTCGCTCAGCGTGACTTGCGCTCCTATGGTGCCGAGCTCGGGATGCACATTGAGGCTTGGGGCCCGCTCGGTCAGGGCAAGTACGATCTGTTCAGCGAGACCGCACTGCAGACTGCGGCTGAGGCCCACGGTGTTTCACCCGCCCAAGTTGCCATTCGTTGGCACCTGCAGAGCGGCATCATTGTGTTCCCCAAGTCGAACTCGCGCGAGCGCATGGCCGAGAACTTCGATGTATTCGGCTTCGAACTCTCGACTGAGCAGATGGCTTCCATTGACGCGATTGACCGCGACCAGCGCGTTGGCTCCAACCCCGACGAGGCGACTTTCTAAGTAAACTAGTTCGCACGTAGAGAGCCGGTATTCCTTTCACCTTGGTGGAGGGGGTGCCGGCTTGTGGCACGGTTGGTAGTTACGGGAGAGGGCGAAAGATCGTGGGCAATCCAGGAGTGTATTCCAGCCCGACCGAGGGGTGGGCGTTCGTGCCTTTTCTCGGCGCCGTTCTGGCTTTCGCCGTTGTTGTGTTGGCCATTCTTTACTGGATGGCGGGTCCGGGCTTGAGGATCAAAGCGGCGCTGTTCACGACCGCTGCGTTGGTGATTAGTGCGGGCAGTGTTCTGGGGCTCTTTTCTGCTGCAGCGTCGTTTGAGCAGCGCGATAACGCCGCGTTTGGAAAGCATGCCATCGAGGTTCAGGCGTGGGCCGAACGCGAGTATGACGTCATGCTCACTCGTGATGATGTTGCGGATCTCGTCGATGGTCGTTCGGTGTCTGTGGAGTCCAGGGGTGTCCCCGTGGAAGTTCGACTTCGCCCTATTCCGAACGGCCCCGGTGTCTATCTTGTGCACCTCGGAGGCGCACCGCTTCAGTAGCGGCGACGAAGCTAAATTCGTTTGCCTCGAGATTAGTGGGCTCTAATCTGCAACTGGGGAGTGCTCAATACCGACGGGAATACCGCGCGGGGTGTCAATGAGCAGGCCCGTTCCCGCGAAAGCCGCCTCGAGGTCGGCACGGGTTTCGGTGAAGTGTTCCCACCCTTCGGTGTGGAGGCCGACCACGTGGTGAACGCCCAGAATGCGGGCGGCTTCTGCGGCATCCGCTGAGGTCAAAGTGAGGGGACCGTTGACGGCGGAGATGCGGGCAGCGCCGGCGAAAAGCACCGCGATGTCGATGTCCGGGAACCGGCCAGCGATCTGCTGCACGAGCGGCAAGGAGGCGTTGTCGCCACTGACGTAAATGGTCGGCTCGCTCTCGGCCTGCAACACAAAACCGGTGACAGGGCCAACGCGTGCTTCAGCGCCGGGAGGGCCGTGCAGGGCAGGTACTGCGGTGACCGTGACGGCGCCGATCTCGCGGGATTCCCACGAGTCGAGACCGACAACGCCACCACCGAACAGGTCAGAGCCGGCCTTCATGGTGCTAATCGTCAGCACGCCGGTGGCGAGAAGTTCGAGTCCCTCGTAGTCGAGGTTGTCTTGGTGTTCGTGATGCGACAACAAGACGAGGTCGACTGCGCCAACATCCGCCCGGCTCAACGCCGGACCCTCAGTCTTAGTGAGTGGCACGCCGCCCTCGTCGGGGTAATGGGTCGGGGCATCGAATGTGGGATCAGTCACGATGCGCAATCCCGCATATTCGAGCAACGCGGTGGGGCCGCCAATGTAGGTCACGGTCAACTTCGACATACCCTGAGACTATGCCCAATCGTTTAGAAGCTGCTGCGAGTCCGTACCTGAGATCCCACGCCACCAACCCGGTGGACTGGTGGGAGTGGTCTGCCGAAGCCTTCGCTGAAGCTGAGCGCCGCGATGTGCCCGTGCTGGTCTCCATCGGCTACTCCACGTGCCACTGGTGTCACGTCATGGCACGCGAATCCTTCAGCGACCCCGTACTTGCCGCATACCTCAACGAACACTTTGTGGCGATCAAAGTTGACCGCGAAGAGCACGCCGAAGTGGACTCCACCTATCTCGCGGCGGCATCCGCCTTCACGCCCAACCTGGGCTGGCCGCTCAACGTGTTCGTCACCCCCGCGGGGCGAGCCTTCTTTGCTGGCACGTACTGGCCACCGACCGCAGTGGGGCAGCATCCGGCGTTTAGGCAAGTGCTCGAATCGGTGACGGATGCGTGGCTCACCCGCCGCGAACAAGTCGAGATTAGCGGCAGCGCGATAGCCGAGGCACTCGCCCGGAGCCGCGCCGTCGAGAGCGAGCTCGTCGTGGACTTCGCTCCCGTGATCGATGCGCTCGCTGCCGCCGAAGACCTCGAACATGGCGGATTCGGTGACGCCCCCAAATTTCCGGTCACGCCTGTGCTGCGGTTCCTTCTCGATCGCGGCGCCCGCTCCGCCGAATACTCGCCCGAGGCAGCCGGCCTCGCCGACCGCACGCTCGCGGCGATGGCGGCATCCGCGCTGCGCGACCCGGTTGATGGCGGATTCTTCCGCTACTCCACCCAGGCCGACTGGACCGACCCACACTACGAACGCATGCTTTATGACAACGCCCAACTGCTCGCCGCCTACGCGCTCGCCGACTCGGCTGAGATCGCCACGGGCATCGCCGAATTCTTGCGCGACAGACTATTGCTGCCCTCGGGAGCCTTCGCGTCGGGCCTCGACTCCGAAAGCACCGTCGACGGCAAACGAGTCGAAGGCTTCTACTATTCGCTGGATGCCGCAAGCCGCGCCCGCGTCGAAGCCCCGCCCTGCGACGACAAGATCCTCACCGGCTGGAATGGCTTGGCGATCGAAGGGCTCGCCCTCGCCGGCGCCCGTCACGGCAACGCCGAGTGGATCGCGCTTGCCCGCGGTGCCGCCGACTTCCTGCTGGCTGAGCACATTCAGGGTGGTGGTTCGGGTTCGGGTGCTGGTGCAGGCGCTGCAGGGGAGCGGCTCGTGCGCACCTCCATCGGGGGGATCCTCTCCGATGGAGCAGCGACGCTCGAAGACAGCGGGATGCTAGCCCAGGGACTGCTCGAGCTGTCGATCGCCACCGGCGAAGTCGGCTACGCCATCGCCGCCCGCGATCTCGTCGATGGCGCGCTCGCGGCCGGTGCTGCGGGTTCGGGAAGCTCACCCTTCGGGCTCCCCGGCGGCACCGACTCTGTGCTCGCCGCGCAGGGGCTCTCGACCGAAGCCGACATCAGCGACGGTGCCCACCCGAGCGGCCTCAGCGCCATGGCCACAGCCGCCCGCACCCTCTTCGCTCTCACCGGCGATGCCCAATATCGGGATGCCGCCGAAAGTTCCATGAAGTTGGTCGGCCAACTCGCAGCCCAGCAACCCATCTCGTTCGGAACCGCTCTCACCCTCATGTCGGAGCTCGGTGCACCCTTGCGCCAGCTCGTCGTCGTGACGCCGGATGCGGCAGGCGGTCGGCTTGCCTCCGACGCGAGCGCCGAAACCGGTGGCGAACTCACGAGTCTCGCCCACACGCTGCACCGCGCTGGAGGCATTGGTATAGCAGTATCGCAGGCTCAAGCGGACGCTTTTGCGGCATCCGGTTTCGAATTGTTTGCGGCACGCACGGCAAGCGAAGGCAAGCCAACCGCCTACCTCTGCGAAGAGTTCGTGTGCCGGCTGCCGCTCACGGATGTCGCTGCGCTGGGTGCTGTGTTGACCGCGAACTAGCGGTCGTAGACGTCGCGTCGATGCCCGAGCGTGACGACCACCACGAGCAGCACGTCATCCTGAATTGTGTAGACGATGCGGTAGTCGCCGATGCGAACGCGGAAGCCGAGGCGCCCCTGAAGTGCTTTCGCACCCGGGGGACGAGGGTCTTGACTGAGCAGAGCGATCGCACCGCGAATTCGGTCGCGAGGCTGATGGTCGACTCGTGTGAGCGCGCGCGCGGCGGCGGGCGTCACTTCGATCCGGTAGGCCACTACCAGCCCAAATCTGCCTTGACCTGATCCCACGGAATGTTGGGGCCTTCGTCGGCCATAGCCTCGTCAAAAGCGGTAACATCTTCGGCATCTTCTAGGGCATCCATCATGCGCTCATACTGCTCTGGGCTCACGACAACGGCCGCACGCCGGCCGCGACGCTCGATAAAGACAGCTTCATGCTCTGAAGTGGCGATGACCTCAGAGAAGTTCTTGCGGGCATCGGCGATGCTGGTTGTTGACATGCCTCAATTGTACGTTTCAAGCGTCAAAATGTACATTGCGAGTCGCGCTGCCCGCCTAATGAGCCCTAGCCCCTGAGGAACATGCCGCTGCTCATGGCTGTGGCGACGTCAACAGGGCGCTACTGTCGTCGCCCCAACGCGGGCGCTGTCGATGCGAGAGCAGCGACCACCTGGAGTAGTTGTTCGGCGCTGAACTCTTCGGGGCGGCGAACGACGTCTATTGCGGCTCCCTGAATGAGGGCGACCAGGGTCGATCGAAACGCTTCGGGAGCGAGGCCGTGTTGCTGAGCGAAACGGCTGGTGATGGGTTCCATGGTGTCGGCGTAGAGGCGCAGTCCAGTGTTGAGCTGATCGCGAAAATCGGCGCTCTGCCGGAAGAAGTAGAACTGGAACAGAAGGTCGACTTCGTCACGTTGGGTGTGTAGGCCCTCGAGCTCAGTGGCCACCATCTGAAACAGGGCGACGTCTGAGGCGAGATCGCCCCCGAACCCGCTTTCGGGGCCGTCGAGTGTCGTCGTCAGCAGCCGGGCAAGTAGTGCGTGCAGGAGCCCGTCTTTGGATTCGAAATAGAAATACACGAGCCCATTCGAGAGGTTTGCTTCTGCGGCGACCGTGCGGGCTGAAACCGTTTCTAGTCCGCCACGGAGCGCCACAACTTTTGCGGCGGCGAGGATATCGTCGCGTCGCTCGATTTTTGGTTTCTTTATTCCGACCACGATTCAAGCTTAGCTATTGCATTCTATTGACCAAAGGGTCAATACTGGGTTGGTGACGGCCGGGCGGCTAAAAGGAGAACACCAGTGACTCATTCCCTGAAGGATCAAACCGTACTGATTACTGGTGGCGGAAGCGGCATCGGGCGGCTTCTTGCCCTGGGCGCTGCAGAGCGTGGAGCACGGGTCATGCTCTGGGATTTATCGGCAGAAGCTGCGGAGAGCGTGCGCGAGGAGATAGTCGGCGCGGGTTATCACGCTGAGGCTTACGCCGTCGATGTGTCTGACCGCGATGCTGTCAAGGCGGCCGCTAAGAAAACGGGAGCCGTGGATGTCGTCATCAACAACGCCGGCGTGGTTACAGGCAAGAACCTCCTCGATGCCTCCGACGAGGCCATAGAGCGAACGATTCGCGTGAACACGCTTGCCCTGTTCTGGGTTACGCGCGCGTTCTTGGGCGACATGATCATGAACCGCCGCGGAACCGTTGTCACCATTTCCAGTGCAGCTGGCCTCGTCGGGGTGGCGAAGCAAACCGACTACTCTGCCAGCAAATTCGCCGCGTTTGGTTTCGCCGAATCCCTCCGGGTCGAGCTGTCGAAAGCGAACACGGGCGTCAACTCACTGGTCGTGTGTCCGTACTTCATCAGCACCGGAATGTTCGAGGGTGTGCAAACGAAATACCCACTCCTGTTGCCGATTCTCACGCCCGAATACGTTGTTCAGAAAACTCTGACAGCGATTGAGAAGGGTCGGCACCAGTTGATCATGCCGCGGTTCGTGAACTTTGTGTCGCCCGCCCGAGTGCTCCCAGCCCGGTGGTTCGACAAACTCATGAATCAGCTCGGCGTGAACAACACCATGGACCACTTTGTCGGCCGTGCAAAACAGGTAGCGCAGAAGGTTCCCACGCAGGCAGCAACCGCTGATGAACCACGCGCCAACCGCTCCACACGTGACCCCGAAACCGCCGCAGCCCCGGCGCCCAAAGCTACGTCGGCGCCTCGTCGCAGTTGGCGTGCTCGTGTTGCTTGCCGCCGCCGCCATCTGGGCGACCTACCCCGGCATCGGTCGTCTCGCCTACGACGTAACCATTGGAACCGAGACCCGGCTCGCAGGCCTTCACACTGAGCACACCGAGGTAGACGAGCTGCAGATGGCCTACTACGAAGGTGGGCCACTGGATGCGCCAACAATCGTGCTGCTTCATGGTTTCAGTGCCGACCGCGACGTTTGGGCAAGGTTCGCAGCCAAGTTCGACGACGACTACCACGTGATAATCCCCGACCTGGCGGGCCACGGCGACACACCGTTCGTCTCGGGGCTGGATTACTCAGCCCCCGCCCAAGCCACACGCGTTGCTGGGCTGCTCGATCAGCTCGGTATCGACCAAGTACACATCATCGGCAACTCGATGGGTGGCTTCATTGCGGCCACCTTTGCGCTCGAAAACCCGGAGCGCACGCTTTCCCTGGGACTCAGCGATGCCGCCGGCGTGATCTCCCCTGAGCCGAGCGACATGAACACAATGACGGAAGAGGGCAACACCAACCCGTTCCTGTTCACTGACCCATCTCAGTATGACGACTTCTACGCCATGACTATGGAGAAGCCCCCATTCCTTCCCGGCTTTGTTAAAGATGCGCTTGCTCAGGATCAAGCAGAACGCCGCGATCAATTGGCCGAGATTACTGCGGACTTTGGAGGCAACGACCTTCTCGATGACCGCCTTGCTGAGATCACCGCGCCCAGCTTGGTGCTCTGGGGCGAAGGAGATCGCATCATCAGTCCGACGGCCGCAAAGGTGTGGGTGGCGGGGCTACCCGATGCCAGACTGGTGACGTACCCCGGAGTGGGACATTTGCCGATGCTCGAGATCCCTGAGCTAACCGCCGCAAACTACCGAGCGTTCCTGGCTAACCTCAACTAGCGGGCACTAGCTCAGGCCGAGCGCACGCAACCACTACAGGGCAGCGCCCGGAGACGACGGCTGCCTAGCGCCCCGCCCGCCGCGACGAAATGACGCCAGTGTCGAACCCCATCAAGTTGAGGCCGCCGTTGAAGCGCGCGTGTTCGACCTTGAGGCAGCGGTCCATGACGATCGTGAGCCCCTTCGATTCTGCGTAGACGGCGGCATCTTCGTTCCAGATGCCGAGCTGCACCCAGACGGCCGGATATTGACCATGCAGTGCGCCGATCGCGAGCACATCCTCGATGACGGCGGGGATATCGCTGGCCTTGCGAAACACGTCGACAATATCGGGCACCTCGGGCAGCGAGGCAAGATCGGGGTAGGCCTTCTGGCCAAGAATTGTGTCGGCGTTGGGGTTCACGAAATACACCCGATAGTCGGTCGACTGCAGCAGGTAGGTGCCGACGAAGTAGCTGGAGCGCGACGGATTGGGGGAGGCCCCAACGATCGCGATCGACTTCGCTGTGCGCAAGATCCCAGCGCGGTGTTTGGCGTCCGGTCCGACCCAGGTGCGCTGCGACTTCAGCAGCTTGGCGAGCGGCGAGCTGGCGGGCAGATTACACGTGAGCCCGTTCGAAAGTTGGGTGGACTGCACCTCTTCGGTCGTCATCCTTAGCCTTTCACTGCTTCGGTTAACGCCTGGTCGAGGTCGTCAATAATGTCTTCGGCGTCTTCGATGCCGACGCTGATGCGCACAACGCCAGGCAGGACGCCCGCGTCAATCAACTGCTGTTCGGTGAGCTGCGCGTGCGTCGTCGAGGCGGGATGAATCACGAGCGTTTTCGCATCACCAATGTTCGCGAGGTGGCTGGCAAGCTCAACGTTTTCGATGAACTTCTGGCCGACCGCCCGACCGCCCTTGACCTCGAAGGAGAACACCGAACCGGCACCCTTGGGCAAATACTTCTGCGCACGTTCGAAGTGCGGGTGCCCTTCGAGCCCAGCCCAGTACACGGTCTCGATGCGCGGGTCAGCCTCAAGCCACTCGGCAACGATGCGGGCGTTGTCGACGTGGGCCTGCATCCGGAAGGGCAGGGTTTCGACGCCGGTCGCGAGCAGCCACGCAGAGTGCGGCGCGAGAGCCGGACCGATGTCACGAAGTTGCTCAGCACGCAATCGCGTGAGGAAGGCGTACTCGCCAAAATTGCCACTCCAGTTGAGACCGCCATAGCTGGGCACCGGTTCGTCAAACAGCGGGAAGTGCTCATTGGCCCAGTTGAAGCGACCGCTCTCGACGACAACGCCGCCGAGGGTCGTGCCGGCCCCACCGAGGAACTTCGTGGCTGAGTGCGTCACGATATCGGCGCCCCACTCGATCGGACGGTTCAGGTACGGGGTCGAAACCGTCGAGTCGATGATGAGTGGGATGTTGTGGGCGTGCGCGACCTCGGCAAGACCCTCGATGTCGGCGATCTCACCCGAGGGGTTGGCGATCGTCTCAGCGAAAATCAGCTTTGTCTTCGGGGTGATCGCTGCCGCATAGTCGGCCGGATCGGAAGAGCGCACAAACGTAGTCTCGACGCCAAAACGGCGTAGCGTGACATCCAACTGGGTAATGGAGCCGCCATAGAGGTTGGCGCTCGAAACGATGTGATCGCCAGCACCCGCCAGCGCGGCGAAGGTAATGAACTGGGCGCTGAGTCCGCTGCCGGTAGCCACCGCGCCGAGACCGCCCTCAAGAGATGCGACGCGCTCCTCGAAGCTCGCAACCGTCGGGTTCGCAACCCGGGAATAGATATTGCCGTACTTCTGCAGAGCGAAGCGAGCGGCGGCATCCGCGGTGTCATCAAAGACGTAGGCGCTCGTTTGGTAGATCGGCAGAGCGCGCGAACCCGTCGCTGCATCAGGGATGTTGCCAGCATGAATTGCGCGCGTGCGGAAACCATAGTGTTTGTCAGAACTGCCACGATCACTCATGGCTTCAGGCTACAGAGTTAGAAGCCCGAATCGGATTCTCGACGTAACAGAACGCCACGCAAGCGTTCGGCCTAGACCCAGGTCGGCAACCACCAGCGCAACCGAAGAAGTTCATAGTCGATCGTTTGGCCCGTCCAGAGTGGCCAGAAGTAGAAGCTGATGGCGATCGCAACAACGAGGAACACCGCAACGACGCCGATGCCGCTAAGACGTCTATCGCGGTCGTCATCGGAGCTGCCGAGGATCACCCCAAGCGCGGCGACCAGCGCCAAGATCAGGTACGGCTCGAACACGATTGTGTAGAACTGGAAGACCGTGCGGTTCAGGTAGAGCAACCAGGGCAGGTAGCCGGCGGCGACGCCCATCACGATGAAGCCGGTTTGCCACTGGCGGTAGCGCGCGAGTCGGTACACGAGATAGAGGAGAGCGGCGGTGGCAGCCCACCAAATGATGGGATTGGCGATTCCGGAAATTGAGGCGCCACAGGCATCCGCCAAGCAGCCGCTTTCGCCGCGTGCAAAGTTTTCGTAGAACATACTGGTGGGGCGGATGAGTAGCAGCCAGGTCAGCGGATTCGCCTGATACGGATGCGGTCGGCTCTCACCCACGTGGTAGCTGTAGACGCTCGACTGAAAGTGCCAGAGGCTTTGCAGGTCGAGAGGCACCCAGCTGAAGAAACCGGTCGCCGCGTTGCTATCGGTTTCAGCCCAGTTGCGGTCGTAGCCGTTATCACTGAGAAACCAGCCGCTCCACGAGCTCAAATACACGAGCAGGGCGATCGGCACGGTGAGTAAGAAGCTGACGGGGGCCTGCTTGAAGAGAGTTCCGGAGCCCCAGAAGCTGATGCCGGCGCGACGACGAGCGAGAGCATCCACAATAAGGCTGTAGACGGCGAAGGCGGCCAAAAAGTAGAGACCGTTCCACTTGACGGCGGCGGCGGCACCGAACGCCACGGCGGCGAGCATAAGCCACGGGCGCCACCACAGGGCCGGACCCCACTCGGTTGCGGCACCACGCGTACCTCGCCTGCTGACCCACAGTGCCAACCGGGTCGCGGAGTGTTCGCGATCGAGCAGCATCGCCCCCACTCCGAGAAGCACAAAGATCATCACAAAGTTGTCGAGCAATGCAACGCGGCTCATGACGATCGCGTTGCCGTCGATCGCCATCAGCAGACCGGCGATGGTTGCCAGCACGGTCGAACCGAACAGCTTCTTGGCGATCAGCATGAGCACGATCACCGCGAGAATGCCGACCAGCGCGGTCGCGATCCGCCAACCGAACGGGTCCTCGCCTCCAGACGGCAGCATGCCCAGGCCGATCAGCCACTTGCCGAGTGGAGGATGCACCACAAACGACGGATCATTCAAGAAGATATTGACGTGCCCGCTGTTGAACAGGGAATCCGCTTCGGCCGGCCACTGCGTCTCATAGCCCCGGTTTACTAGAGTCCAGGAGTCCTTCACATAGAAGGTCTCATCAAAGACGAGTGACGCCGGATGCCCGAGGCCAACCAGTCGCGTGAACGCCGCGACCAGCACCACAATCGCCGGCCCAGCCCACCCGAGCCATCGCTGGGTGAGCGGACTGCGCGTTGCCCACCAGCGGTCGAGACGTGAGCCTTCATGGCTGTCGAGTGCGGCGGGAGTGAGCCCGGCTGCACGCGTGTCTGAGCCTGAGGAGCCATCTGAGTCTGAGGAGCCATCCGGGTCGCTCGACAGCAGGTCGCTCGACAGCGGAGCGTTCGACAACACAGCGTCGAAGTCGCGGGGATTCGTCTGGCTCACCCCGCAATGCTACGGGGCTGGGACCAAGAAAACTCGGCGAAGTGGCGACCCGCCTGGCTCAACTCGGTACGACACGACGACGTTCGCTGGGCCAGAAAGGGCGAGTCGCGACACGAGGGTGAAATCTTTGGCGTCGCCCGGATTGAGCGGATCGGAATCTGCAGCCACCGTCGCCAGCCGCTTCTTGTCCTGAGCGGTGAGCCCGGCGACCTCGTCGATGATGCACGCGGCGGGCCCCTCGTTGACTAGTTGCCACTGTTCGCCTGTCGTGTGGCGGATCGTGAGCCTCGCACCGTTCGGATCGTCGCGCCTGGCGAGGAGCGACTGCGGTGCATTCTGCTCATCCGTCGCGGCGATAAGGGTCGCTCGTTCTTGAGTGTCCTTCGAGCGACGGTTGTTGGCGAGGGTGAGCCAGCCGAAGACTGCGGCCACGAACACGGCGAGGACGGCTGCCCCGGCGCTCACCCATTGCGCGGCTAACGACCACAGCTCGAAGCCGCTGGGGTCAGTCGCGAGACCAGGATTCACAGGCTCAGACTACCGCGCGTTCCTGCCCGATGAGCGTGCGGTGCTTTCCTCGCCCCAGCGGCCGCTCGGGGTGCCGAATGACTGCCAGATCCAGGCCACAGCGGTTTCTGCTGGCGGGCGCGGATCCATAGCGAGCCAGGCTTCGATGATGCCGAAAGTGGCGCCAGTGATGCTGGCGCTCGCGATCTCGAGCGATAGTCCGTCAAAGGGCTGAGTGCCGTGACTGACAATTCCGTTGCGCACGATTAGGTTAAGGCGCGCTCGCAGGCGTGAGGCAACGAGTGCCGAGCCGCGAGGCCCGAGTGCGCTCGCGTACACGGCCGCATTGGAATCGATGTGGGTGAGGTAGTTCGTGATCGCGGGGGGAGGTTCGGCGCTCTGGGGGTCGAGTTCTGCCAGTTGAACTCCTGCGTCATCCGCGGCGGCTTCGATTGCGAAGGCCAGCAGTGTCTCTTTGTCGGTGTAGTGCTGGTAGAAGCTGCTGCGGTTCACGCCGGCGCGTTCCGCAATTTCTCCGACAGTCACTTCGTCGAATGGGCGTTCCTGAGAGAGCGCGAAGAGTGCCTGTTGCAGGCTTCGCCGCGTTCGTTCCACTCGAGCATCCATTGTCTGATTCTGGCAGATGTTTCCCGAGACTTGGTAAGTTTTCCGACAAGTGTTGGAAAACTCGTCTTCTCCGATTACGATGGGCACAGGCCCGACGGAGTGCTCATTTTCTTTTCTCTAGGAGAGGTTTTCTTCGGCATGGCTGAACTTCTGTACCGACTGGGTCGTCTATCGGCCCGCCGCGCGTGGCTCTTTATCGTGAGCTGGCTCGCAGTGCTCGGCCTCGCGGTCGGTGGATTCGCGCTCTTCGGGGGAACCCTCTCGTCGACAATGTCCATTCCCGGCACCGAAACGGAACGCGTCGCCTCCGAACTCACTGATCGACTCGGCGATATCGGTGGCATATCCGCGACCGTAGTACTCGGCTCCGAAGATGGCGAAGCATTCTCTGCGTCTCAGCAGATGGAGATCACGGATGCTCTCGCCGAACTGACCTCCAATGACAGCGTCAGCGCAGTCATCGACCCCTTCGAGACGGATGCAGAACGCGCCGAACAAGCACAAAAGATCGTCGATGGGCGCGACCAGATCGACGCCGGCAAACAGCAGCTCGTTGACGGCCAGATTCAGCTGGATGCTGGCAAGCAGCAACTGGAGACCGGTCAGACCCAACTAGATGCCGCGATTGAGCAGGCCAAGGAAGCCGGATACTACGAGGCATCCGCAGCACAGTTCCTCGCGCAGCAGGCACAGATCGACGCCGGACTAGCCGAGTTGGCGACGCAGCAAACGACAATCGACGACAACTCGGCGCTGCTCGACGAACAAGAACAGCAACTCGGCTCCGGCGAGCGGCTCATGGATGCCGCGGCCGAGATCAGCTTTGTCTCCAACGATGGAGCGACTGCGCTTGGCCTCATTACTTTTGATAGCGAACTTCTCGACCTTTCGGGGGAGACCAAGAGTGCGATTGCTGCGCAACTGGATGACATCGAGATTGATGGAGTGACCGTCGACTATTCGTCGTCGATTGCGACCTCGACCGACGGCCTCTTGGGTGTGGGGGAGCTCATCGGTGTTCTTCTGGCCGGTGTTGTTTTGCTCGTGCTGTTCCGCTCGTTCTTGCCTGCCACGCTTCCGATCCTGTCGTCGATCATTGGTGTTGGTGTGGGCGTCGCAGGTTCGCTTGCCTTCTCGGGGGTCATCGACATGACGTCGGTGACCCCAATTCTCGGGGTGATGCTCGGGCTTGCCGTCGGCATCGACTACACGCTCTTTATCGTGCAGCGACACCGCCGTCAGCTTGCCGCGGGTATGGAACTCCACGAGTCGATCGGTCTCGCCAACGGAACCTCCGGCAACGCGGTGTTGTTCGCGGGCTCGACGGTTCTCGTGGCTCTCCTCGCGTTGAACGTCAGCGGCATCCCATTCTTGGGCATCATGGGAACGGTAGGCGCGGTCTGCGTGCTCGTCTCGGTGCTCATCGCGGTGAGCCTCACCCCAGCTCTCCTTTCGCTGCTCGGCACCCGCGTTCTGTCGCGTCGTGCACGCGAGTCCATTGGTCATGAGTCGCAGAAGCAGGTTGCTGCGCGTCCGATGCGCACGAGTCGTACCATTGCGATTCTCGTGCTTGCCACCCTGGGGTTGCTCGTTGTCGCCATCCCGGCGCTCTCGATGCGTCTGGGGCTTCCGGATGGTTCCTCCGAGCCCGCCGATTCGACCCAATACCGCGCGTACTCGATGGTCGCCGATGAGTTCGGCGCTGGCCAGAATGGCGCCCTCTTGGTCACCGCGAGCCTGCCGGAAGCTGTAGCTGAGGATGCCGAGCTGGAGACCCAGGCCGACCTCGCAGACACGCTGATGGCGTTCGATGGCGTTGTCGCCGTTGCCCCGGTGGGTGTCTCTGATGACTTTGGCTACTTCGCTTTTCAGGTCATCCCTGTTGACGGCCCCTCGAGCGAATCGACCGGGCAACTTGTTCACGACCTGCGTAACAGCTCACCTCTCGATGGCGGAATTGCGCTGGGTGTTGCTGGCTCAGCCAGCGGAAACATCGACATCTCCGAGAAGCTCGCGGCCGTTCTGCCGCTTTACCTCGCGGTGGTTGTTGGCCTCTCGCTGCTCATCCTCATTCTCGTGTTCCGTTCGCTGCTGGTGCCGGTCATTGCGACTGTTGGCTACGTGCTCTCGCTGCTGGCGGCGTTTGGTGCGATGGTCGCCGTGTATCAGTGGGGCTGGTTGGGGGCGCTCTTCGGCGTCACTGATCCGGGGCCGCTACTGAACTTTGCGCCAATCATCATCATGGGTGTGCTGTTCGGGCTTGCGATGGACTACCAGCTCTTCCTCGTCTCGGGCATGCGCGAAGCCTACGTTCACGGAGTGCCAGCCAAGGCCGCCGTGATGAGCGGCCTGCGCAGCGGGCGAGCAGTGGTCACTGCAGCCGCGATCATCATGATTGCCGTGTTCGGTGGCTTCGTGTTCTCGCACCTTGCGATGGTGCGACCGCTCGGTTTCGGCCTCGCGGTCGGAGTGCTCTTCGACGCGTTCGTCGTGCGGATGCTGCTCATCCCCTCGCTCATGCACCTGCTGGGTGCATCCGCGTGGTGGCTACCGAAGTGGCTTGACCGCATTCTGCCAAGCGTCGATGTTGAGGGTGCCGCGCTTGAGCGCAGCCATCCCATGCACGTCAAGGAAGCCGCGCCCGGAACAGAAAGCTAGAGCGGCGTCTCTTCGGGCAGTAGCGCGTTTGGTCCGGCTCCGGGTTCGCCCGGGATTCGGGATGCTGCCCTCACCGCCCCGATGGATGCCGCAATAACGAGGGCGATTCCGAAGCCCTGTACGAGCGTGATGCTCTGCCCGAGCACGAAGAATCCGGCGCCCGTGGCGATGGCGGGGGCGAGTGCCATGAGCACGGAGAAGGCGGCGGCGGAGATGCGCCGCAGTGCGATCAGTTCGAGGGCGTAGGGGATCGCCGAGGAACAGATGGCAACAGCGAGCCCGCGCACCAAGATCGACGGTTCGAGCAGCGTGCTGCCGGCCTGCGAGATTCCGAACGGGAGGCTGATGATCGCGCCGATTGCCATGGCGATGGCCAGACCATCCAAACCGGCAAAGACTTGCCCGGTCTTGCGTGACGCCAAAATGTAGCCAGCCCACGAGACGGCGGCGGCGAGGGCGAAGGCGACACCGACGGGGTCGAGGGCGCCGATGCTGCCCAGGCTGAGGAGCGCAACGCCGACGAAGGCGAGTAGTGCCCACAGCCAGGCGCTTGCTCGTCGGGCAACGATTACCGAAAGCACGAGGGGGCCGAGCACCTCGATGGTGACTGTTGCGCCGAGGTCTACCCGCGAAAGTGCTTCATAAAACAGCAGATTCATACCGCCGAGCGAGATGCCGAAGATCACCGCCATCATCCAGGCGCGCTTCGAGATCGCTCGCAGGTTGGGGCGCGCGATTGCCAGCAGGATTGCGGCCGAGAAGACGAGCCGCAGCGACACCATTCCGGCAGGCCCAACCTCGGGGAATAACAGCACAGCTACCGAGGCGCCGACATCCTGAAATATGAGACCCAACACGACGAGCATGACAGCGCCCGAGGGGGTTCCCCTCAGTGGTGGCGGAGTCGTCATAGTGCAAGACTACGACCTCGCTGGGGGTGCCAAGCACGCGAATGGCACGCGCATACGACGCGCACAACGCGTGCGGGGCACGGGTGGGAGAATGGCCGAGTGATCATTCTCGCGGCGACCCCCATCGGCAATCTTGGCGACGCCTCCCGGCGCCTCATCGAGGCACTCACTAATGCTGAGGTGATCGCCAGCGAAGACACCCGCACGACCATTCATCTCATGCGTGCCCTCGGCATCGACAACCGCCCGCGGCTCATCCCGTTGCACGAACACAACGAGTCAGAGAAGGCCGCCGAGATCGTCGAACTCGCTCGTGACGCCGACGTCCTCGTTCTTAGCGATGCGGGGATGCCCGCCATCAGCGACCCCGGATTCCCTCTCGTCTCAGCGGCGGCAGCAGCAGGGGTCACCGTCACCGCATTGCCCGGACCGAGCGCAGTTCTCACCGCGCTCGCCGTCTCAGGACTCCCGACCGACCGTTTCAGCTTCGAAGGCTTCCTGCCCCGCAAAGGACGTGTCGCCTACTTCCGTGGTCTGGCCCGCGAAGAGCGCACCATGGTCTTCTTCGAAAGCCCGAATCGACTTCCGGCGGCGCTCGCGGATCTCGCGACCGCACTGGGCGATGACCGCCGCGCGGTCGTGTGTCGAGAACTCACCAAAATGTACGAAGAAGTTGCGCGCGGCACCGCCGCCGAGCTCGCCGCCAAGTTCAAGGACGGTGCTCGGGGCGAGATCTGTCTCGTCGTGGAGGGTGCTCCACCGGCAACAGCCGATCTTCCGACCGCAGTGGCCTATGTGCTTGCGCTCGTTGCCGATGGCGCCCGGCTCAAAGAGGCCTCAACCGAGGTTGCCGAGCAGACCGGGCTCAGCAAGCGCGAATTGTATGAGGCGGCGCTGCGCTCCAAATAGCGAAGCGGCTGCATCGAGCTTATTTCGTGGCAGTTTCGCACGCAGTCTTCAGCTGCTGAAGATCTTGGAGCAGTGCTTTCTTCATCACGCCGAGAAATAGCAAGCCGACAACGCTCATGACTCGGGCACCGAATGTTAGTGGCGTCATCGTGAAGCGGTAATCAACGCGCGTGCCACCGTGACTCGGCGTGAATTGGTACGTGCTGCGGTAGTGGGTGCCACGCGATTCCGCGTCCACTTCGTAGGAAGAATCCTGTTCGTACGACGTCACCCACATCTCTTCGGTAGCTTCCTTGCCGGCGAACATGCGTGTTTCGCGCCACTTCGTGCCGAGGTTGAGCTGTGCCGAACCCTCAAGCAATTCGAGTTTGGTGATGCCGCTGAGATTGGCGGCCGCGCTGTCAAGGTCGCAAAAGATCTCGAATACGCGCTCCGTTGGTGCGTCGATGTGAACCGTGTCAGTGATCTTCACTTTTTCTCCCTAGTTCGACGTCAAGACGTGGCGCATTCGGCAAATAAGTTGACGTTGAAGACGCCGCAGACCCCGTGGCGCAGTGCTTCAGGGCACCGTACCACGGGGT